>DNBN01000241.1:0-9042 GCA_003491845.1 Porticoccaceae bacterium
CCGTCCCCCGTCTTCTGAATATTGGTAACCTTTGTATTCAAATGAATATTTACACCCTTTTGAATCATTCCTTGTGTGACCTTATTGCTCATTTCTGCGTCAAATGATTTAAGTAACCGAGTACCTCGGTAAACTAAGTGTGTTTGTACGCCCAGGCCATTTAATATTCCAGCAAACTCCACCGCTATATAGCCACCGCCGACCACTACCGCGGTTTTTGGTAGTTGATCGAGAAAGAACATTTCGTTGGAGCTCACCACATGCTCGCTACCAGGAAAATCTGGAATGAATGGCCATCCACCTGTAGCCACCAGAATAGTTTCGGCAGTATGTATTTGGCCATTTACAGAGACTTGATTAGGCCCCAAAACGGTTGCGCGACCATCGTAAAGTATTGCGCCGCTATTATCGATTAAACGTTGATATATCCCATTAAGCCTATGAATTTCATCGGTTTTTCTGTCTCTTAATCTAGGCCAATCTAGCACTGCCTCGCCGGATGGATTCCAGCCGAAGCCTTGACTGGCATGTACCATTTCTGGAAACTGAGAAGCGTAGACAAAGAGTTTCTTTGGCACACAACCGACGTTTACACAGGTGCCACCAAGATAGCGATCTTCAGCGATTGCCACACGCTTACCTTTGGATGCTGCGATTCGTGCGGCTCTAACTCCCCCTGAGCCTGCCCCAATAACGAATAAATCGTAATCAAATTCTGTCGACATAGATATTTCAAACCTTTTTCACCCAGAGGGCTATGCTTTAATGTGAGTTGCTCCATTCATCAAGGGCCGTAATACATTTGGAATTTCAATTGAGCCATCCTCTTGCTGATAGTTTTCCATAACCGCCAGTAGTGTGCGCCCTACAGCCAAACCTGAGCCGTTGAGGGTGTGTAAAAATTCAGGCTTACCTTGAGCATTGCGAAAGCGAGCTTTCATTCGTCTAGCTTGAAAATCAGTAAAATTGCTGCACGAGGAAATTTCACGATATTTCTTCTGTGAAGGTAGCCAAACTTCAATATCATAGGTTTTAGCAGCTGAAAACCCAAGGTCGCCACCACAGAGTGACACCGTCCGGTAAGGAAGCTTGAGCTTTTGCAAAATAGCCTCGGCATGGCCAACGAGCTCCTCTAGAACCTCCCATGAGTCATTAGGATGAACAAACTGCACCATTTCAACTTTTTCAAACTGATGCTGGCGAATCATTCCTCTAGTATCTCTCCCGTAGGAGCCCGCCTCACTGCGAAAACAGGGCGTATGAGCTACAAATTTAATCGGTAGGTTATCGATAATCTCATTACG
Source organism: Porticoccaceae bacterium (assembly GCA_003491845.1). GTDB lineage: Bacteria > Pseudomonadota > Gammaproteobacteria > Pseudomonadales > Porticoccaceae > HTCC2207. The sequence continues at coordinate 1,305 of DNBN01000241.1, forward strand.
ATAAATATTAGTCACAGGAACTTCTGCGGTTGGAATTAGATAAAAGCCTCGTTCATCCTCGAGTTTAAATAAATCTTCTTCAAACTTAGGTAATTGTCCGGTACCAAATAAAGATTCTCGGTTAACAATATAGGGCACATAAACTTCCTCATAACCATGATCCTGAACATGAGTGTTTAACATAAATTGCGTCAACGCGCGCTGTAAGCTGGCAAGACCACCACGCATGTATGAAAAACGAGATCCGGTAATTTTTGCCGCTGTATCAAAGTCTAGACCATTAAGTTCTGCGCCTAGATCAACATGATCTTTAGCCTCAAAACTTAACTCTACTGGTGATCCCCATTGACGGATCTCGATATTATCGTTTTCATCATTGCCAGCTGGAACTGATGCATGAGGTAAATTGGGTATGCCTTGTAACAATCTATCAATTTCAGTTTGCACCTCAGCAAGTTTCGCATCAGCTGTAGAAGAATCATGTTTTAGTTGTTCTCCTCGCTGCTTTAATGGCTCGACATCATCGCCATTTGCTTTAGCTTGGCCAATTAATTTTCCCATAGACTTTGCGTAGCTATTGCGCTCTTGTTGTAGTGCTTCAGCATCAATTTGCCGAGCCTTACGTTGTGCATCTAGGGCTGAAAAATAATTGCAATCTAGATCGTAGCGTTTTAGTTTCAAGCGTTCAGCGATACTGGGCAAGTCAGCGCGCAATAACTTGGGGTCTATCATGGTAGGTTCCTTAGATTAATCGAGTCAGCCAAATGCCACCACTGATGGCCACAAGGCACAGAGTGATGGTGGCTATTATGTAAATCAGTGACATTAAAGTGTCGCCATTTTGCCACAAACGTAGAGTATCTAGCGAGAATGTTGAAAAAGTTGTAAACGCACCAAGAAAACCAACCATTAATAGGCTGCGCATTTCTGGAGGCATGGCTAAACGCTCTACAATGATGACATATAAAACACCCATAACAAAACTACCGATAACATTCACGCACAGAGTAGCATAGGGGAATTTTTGGCTGGTAATATCAAAAAACCAAACACTAAATGCGTAGCGCGCAACAGAGCCTAGGGCACCACCTACGGCGACAGCTAACCAATGCACTTGGATTAGTCCTCCTTATAAACGGAGCCACGAGTATCTTTTAGGCTTCGTAAATATTCAAGTTTTTCACCGATCTTCTTTTCTAGGCCTCTGTCGGTAGGGAAATAATATTGTGTGCCAGCTAACTCGTCTGGCAAGTACGTTTCACCGGCAGCATAGCCATTCACCTCATTGTGAGCATAACGATAATCCTTACCATGATCGAGCTTTTTCATAAGGTCGGTTGGTGCATTTCGCAAATGATTTGGAACGACATAGCTTGGTTGAGATTTTACATCTGCCATCGCCGCATTATAGGCCTTGTAAACTGCATTACTTTTAGCCGCCGCAGCCATGTATATGACCGCTTGGGCCAAGGCTAGCTCTCCTTCTGGACTACCAAGGCGCTCTTGCACACACCACGCATTTAACGCAAGCTCAAGGGCGCGCGGATCCGCATTGCCTATATCTTCATTAGCAATGCGTACTAGCCGCCGTGCCAGATAAATAGGATCACAACCTCCGTCTAGCATTCTGCATAACCAATACAAACCTGCATCAGCGGAAGATCCGCGAATAGACTTATGTAAAGCAGAGATTTGATCATAAAAATAATCGCTACCTTTATCAAAGCGCCTGTTGTCATTTTGCAGCATAGTTTCAAGAATAGACCTGCTAATCACCGCCTGACCATCATTTAAAGTGGCCAAATCAGACGCTATTTCTAAAAGATTTAATGCTCGCCTTGCATCACCATCAGCTGCAGAGGCCAAAACCATTTTAGTGCCATTATCCAGTTTTATATTTTTATGGCCCAACCCATTGGTTTTATCGACAATAGCCTGATCGATCACCTGAGTAATATCATTCTCAGTAAGAGGCGTGAGAACATAGACTCGGCACCTAGAAAGTAGAGCATTGTTAACCTCAAATGATGGGTTTTCAGTAGTTGCACCGACAAATATCAGAGTACCATCTTCAACAAAAGGTAAAAACGCATCCTGTTGAGATTTATTAAATCGATGCACCTCATCGACAAATAAAATGGTTTTTCGCCCTCTAATATCACGCTGCTCCTGTGCTATAGCGATAGCGGAACGTATCTCTTTGACCCCCGATAAAACTGCTGAAATATTCTCAAAATGAGCATTCATGCTATTAGCCAGAATTCGTGCCAAGGTAGTCTTCCCAACACCAGGAGGCCCCCAAAAAATCATAGAGTGCAGCAGACCGCTCTCTATCACTTCACGCAGAGGTTGATTTTCTCCTGTTAGATGCTCTTGACCACAAAAATTAGCAAGATTGTGGGGGCGCATCCGAGCTGCCAAGGGGCGCCTGGCATGTTGAGAAAAAAGGTCACTGGACATTGTTAATAATGTCAGTGTTGGCGGGTATAGCAAATTCAAACAAAATCGGATCGACAGATTCGTTTATAGCGATATTGTGAAAGTCTATTCGTGTTATCTGATCCAGGCTATCAGTTATAGCAAGCATGACAGGGCCTAGCTTATTAAAGCTGATCTCGATTCGGCGAAATAAGCTAGTGTCGTCATTTGGCAATAGCAGAAATGTATGTTCTGCCATTCCGTTACTTACACGAGATACTTGATAATGTTTTCGGAGATCATCATTATTACCGTTAAACAATGCAATGGGTGTAATTTGAGAGCTGGGCTCAACAGTGTCAATAATCACTTGCTCTAAGTCAGGGTCATAGATCCATAATGATGTAGCGTTAGACACGATAAGTTGTTTAAGGGGCATCTCTATATTCCAGCGTATTCTAGCCGGTTTTTCTAAGGTGAAGTCTCCCTGAGATGTATCAATTACATCGCCTAAATCATCTTGCAAGGTTTGCGTAAATTCGCCAGATAAAGTTTTTATTATATCGAGTTGAACTAACAAATCATCGCTGGCTTCATTAGTCGAGGCCAATAGAGACGTTGTAAATAGAGAAAGACCAATTAAATGTCGAAGTTTCATTTTTATTATACTCTATCACTTTATCTATTATGGTCTGGGGTAAGTATCTCTCGGCTTCCATTAGAACTCATAGCGCTTACTACACCACTTGCTTCCATCTGCTCAATCAATCGAGCAGCTCGGTTGTAACCTACTCGTAACTTGCGCTGCACAGATGAAATGCTGGCTTTCCTAGTTTCTAATACAAATGCTACTGCTTCATCGTAAAGAGGATCGGATTCGGGACCGTCTGAGCCATCATCACTTTGGTCAAAGCCTGGTACAGTGATTCCTGATACAGATGCTTCATCAGTGACTTCAGTGAGATAGTTTGGGCTACCCCTGCGCTTCCAATCAGCAACGACCTTATGAACCTCATGATCGTCAACAAAGGCACCATGGATACGTTCTGGCACACTGGTACCTGGGGGTAAATAGAGCATATCGCCGTGCCCTAACAACTGCTCAGCTCCACCCTGATCGAGAATGGTCCGCGAATCTATTTTAGAGGATACCTGGAATGCGATACGGGTCGGAACATTGGCCTTAATCAGTCCGGTAATAACATCAACTGAAGGTCGTTGAGTTGCCAAAATTAGGTGAATTCCGGCAGCCCTTGCCTTTTGTGCTATACGAGCAATAAGTTGTTCAACTTTTTTACCCACAATCATCATCATATCGGCAAATTCATCAATCACAACCACTATATAGGGTAAATTTTGTAACTGGGGTGCTTCTGGGGGTTCCTCGTTTGGATCCCAGCCCATAGTCGTAGGGTCGAATACCCAAAGTGGATCAATAATTGGATTTCCAGACTTAGCCGCATCTTCTATTTTACGATTATACCCTGCGATATTTCTCACCCCAAGGGCAGCCATGAGCTTATAGCGACGTTCCATTTCTCCAACGCACCATCGCAACCCGCTGGCTGCATCTTTCATATCCGTTATTACCGGCGTTAATAGATGGGGTATATCATCGTAAATTGAAAGTTCAAGCATTTTTGGATCAATTAATATGAGCTTTACTTCGTCAGGAGATGCTTTAAAAAGCAGGCTCAGTAACATTGCATTAATGCCAACGGACTTGCCTGACCCCGTTGTACCAGCAACTAAAAGGTGCGGCATTCGAGCTAGATCCGCAACCGTTGGTACACCTGCAATATCATTTCCCAGAGCCAATGTCAGCGGTGAACTGGATCGATCATAAGCCTCTGAGGAGAGGACTTCACTTAGTCGCACCATTTCACGTTTTTCGTTGGGGATTTCAATTCCTACAACCGACTTGCCTGGGATAACTTCTACTACTCGAACACTAATAACCGCCATAGAGCGAGCTAAATCTTTCGCTAAACCACTTATCCGACTAACTTTTATGCCAGGTGCTGGCTGTATTTCAAACCTTGTTACAACTGGGCCTGGCAATACCTCTACAACCTCAGCGGAGATGCCAAAATCTTGTAACTTAAGTTCAAGTAGGCGAGAAAGATGTTCAAGGGATTCGGGCGAATATCCTACCGAGGCTGTTTTATCGGGTGCATCCAAAAGATTGATAGGCGGTAGTGATCCAATGACTTGACTATCATCAAAAAGCTTTTGCTGCTTCTCACGAAAAACCCTTGGGCTCTGAGGAACAGTTTGAATCGTTGGCTGTATCGCCGGTGGCACCCTGGCTTGCTGCTTTTTTGTTGCAGTTTCGACCTTCATAATGCGCTCAGACAAGGCAGCTTTTGATTTTCTCTCTTCTTGCTTGCGTAATTTGCGCAGACTATACCAATGGCTCATATGCTTAATTACCGTCATTGTTATCGCCCCTAAGCGATCTATAAGACTTATCCAAGATATATCGGCAAAAACAGTAAGACCAAATAGAAACAGCGCTAACAGTAAAAGTGTACTACCTGTATGGCTGAAAATAGAGACGACCGCATCTCCAGTATATTTACCAAGAATACCACCCATTCCTTCAGGGAATACATTAGGAATATCATGATACTGAATCGTAGCAAGCGATGTTGCGCTGATCATTATTAGGAGAAATCCAACGACACGTAAAACCCAGGTAATAGGGTCAAATTGATCGGGTTCTTTTATAAAATAGGTACGCAATATTTGAAGAGAACGAACCGCTAGTAATACCGGCAGCAAATAGGCCATCATCCCAAAGAGTGCGAAGAATACGTCTGAAAGCCAAGCCCCGGCAGGCCCGATTAGGTTAGTAACTTCATCACGACTTCCGGTATGAGACCAACCCGGATCCTCTGAGGAATAACTAAACAGTGCTAGAAATAAGATGATGCACATCGCTAGCCATCCAATCAGAGCCCCTTCAGCTACTAATACTCTTCCTCGAGAGTTCTCTAGCATTGCCTGTGCCTGTGCCTTTCGGGTAGTTTTTTTCTTGTCGGTACTCAAGACGCATGATCCCATAGTTCGAAACCTTGTAATTGTATCTGATTCTGAGGTAAACAACACAAATGGTGGCACTTTAATGGTGATAATCAAAAAAATCTAAAAAGGCATTTGGCCTTAGGCAGTTGTTTCTCTATGATGGGAATCTTTGACGAGCGATTGAGCTCAGATATAACATTTAATAGCCACTATTGAGAGCCTTATGCCTGAATCACAACACTACCCTCTTATCATTCTTGGGTCCGGTCCTGCGGGATGGACTGCGGCTGTTTATGCTGCTCGAGCTAATTTAAATCCTGTGGTGATCACTGGTATTCAGCAGGGCGGACAGCTGACCACAACGACAGATGTAGATAATTGGCCCGGTGATGCAGAGGGTGTGCAGGGTCCAGATCTAATGATTCGCATGCAAAAGCACGCGGAGCGTTTCGATACTAAAACAATTTTTGATCACATTGAATCCGTAGACTTAGCAAGCAAACCATTCAAGTTATTCGGCTCAAGTAACTACACTTGTGACTCACTGATTATTGCTACTGGCGCCTCCGCACAATATTTAGGCCTTGCAAGTGAAGAAGCATATATGGGGCGCGGCGTCTCTGCCTGTGCCACCTGTGATGGTTTTTTCTATCGCAACCAAAAAGTCGCTGTTGTTGGCGGTGGTAATACCGCTGTTGAAGAAGCATTGTACCTTTCAAATATATGTGCTGAGGTAATTTTGGTTCACCGCAGAGATCAGTTAAGGGCGGAAAAAATGCTTCAGGATAAACTCTTTGAAAAAGAAAAAAATGGCAATATTAAAATTCTCTGGAATCAAAACCTAGATGAGGTGCTTGGGAATGAGGCCGGCGTTACAGGTCTAAGGTTGGCTGAGACCGGTTCGAGCAAAACTATTGAGTTAGATGTTACCGGTGTGTTTATTGCTATTGGCCATAAACCAAATACCGATATTTTTATCGATAAACTTGCTATGAAAGATGGGTATTTGACTATTGCCGGAGGCTTACAGGGCAACGCTACAGAAACAAGTATTCCTGGAGTATTTGCCGCTGGTGATGTGGCTGATCACGTATATAGGCAGGCAGTGACATCAGCTGGCAGTGGCTGTATGGCGGCACTTGATGCCGAACGTTATCTGGACAGTTAAGATCTAAAATTTATAGACCACTAACGCGACTAATGCTGATGAATCTTGCTGTCTTGCACCCAGGCAATCCGGTTTTTCCAAACCCAAATAATGCGCTAAAAGATCCTGATGGGTTATTAGCTGTCGGCGGAAACCTTGATGCAAACACCTTAATATCCGCTTACCGCCACGGGATATTTCCTTGGTATGAGGATGGTGAGCCAATTCTTTGGTGGAGTCCGGTTGAACGATGCATAATTCGACCTGAAACACTGTATATTTCCTCTAGGTTACGTCGGTTACTTAAGCAGCAGCGCTACACTGTAACCTCTGATCAGGCCTTTGCTTCGGTTATTAGCGCCTGTGCTGAACCTCGTGGTATTGAGGGAACTTGGATCACCACTGATATGATCAATGCATATACTGAGCTGTATCGCCGCGGTCATGCTCACTCCATAGAAGTATGGGAGGCAGATCGCTTAGTTGGTGGTATTTATGGCGTGCATGTTGGTAGGGTATTTTGTGGGGAATCAATGTTTAGCAAGGTGAGTAATGGTTCTAAAATAGCCATAGCTCATTTACTACAATGGATGGGTAATCAAGGTATGACTATGCTGGATTGTCAGATAGTCAATCCCCACCTCGTGTCCCTTGGTGCCCAAACTCTTCCTCGGCAAGCTTTTTTAGACCATTTGAAAGCAGGTACTAACCAGCATTTGCCTTGGAATTTTAGTCACTCAAGCGCCGATCCTTGGTAACCACTTCACTACTACCCACTGTATGCTATGGTTTGTTGGTTACAGCTTATCTGAATGATTATGGCCTCATTGCATTGGAATGCTAAATATGTCTGAGATAACTGCTAAGCCCATAAAACTTTTGCAAACAGCACAACATCCCTGTAGTTACCTTGACGACAAAATAGCGACTACGGTATTAATTGATCCTTCTGAGAATTTAGATCCTTACCTTCATGGGCAATTGGCCGCCATGGGTTTTCGGCGCAGTGGAGCACACACATACAAACCAATGTGTCGATCCTGTCATGCCTGTGTTCCAGCACGTATCGTGGCGAGGGAGTTTATGCCAAATAAATCGCAAAAACGGTGCTTGAAATATAATATGGACCTTGTTGTCCAGAATAAT
>DNBN01000241.1:9302-9634 GCA_003491845.1 Porticoccaceae bacterium
CTTGTCCAGAATAATGCTAACGTAAATATTAGTGAGCATTACCCTCTCTATGCGCGCTATATTGCAGAGCGTCATGCTGGTGGAGACATGTTTCCACCAACCGAGCAGCAATATATTGAATTTCTTATAGAGTCTCCGGGAAATGTTACTTATATAGAATTTAGACTTGATAATCGCCTGATTGGATGTGCTGTTGTTGACGTGTTTCCCAATGCCTTATCTGCGATTTACACTTATTTCGATCCATCGCTAAATAAGCGTAGCCTAGGGACGTTTGCAATACTACAGCAAGTTCTTTGGGCTCAACAATTAAACGTATCGCATGTCTACTT
>DNBN01000241.1:9902-10035 GCA_003491845.1 Porticoccaceae bacterium
ATACAAGCATGTAACAAGATGAGCTATAAGGTGAATTACCACCCTGTGGAGCTTTTACAAGGAAAAACGTGGGTTTTACGCAAATGACTTTGCTATAAGCCTTGTTTTCAGGCAAACTGCGCCCTTTTTACAG
>DNBN01000241.1:10344-10522 GCA_003491845.1 Porticoccaceae bacterium
AAAGAAGATCACATTGAATTTGACGGTGAGGTAATCGACACCCTCCCTAACACTACGTTTAAGGTGAAGTTAGACAACGATCACGTCATCATTGCTCATATTTCAGGCAAAATGCGAAAACATTATATTCGCATTTTGACCGGTGATAAGGTAAAAGTAGAAATGACACCTTATGACT
>DNBN01000311.1:0-261 GCA_003491845.1 Porticoccaceae bacterium
GTAAAGCATCCCAAGGGCTACCATTTGATTACGAAAAAGGTGTTGGCCGGGAATCCATATCGGTTTAATATCGGCAAACACGTCAAATCTATCAAGCGTTCCGCCAACCGTATCAGCTAAAATCTGTCCGGCTAAATGGGTAACATTGACGCCATGTCCAGAGTAACCCTGTGAATAGATAATATTGGGGGCAAGCTTACCCATTTGAGGCACTCGATTGGCAGTGACACCGATAGTACCACCCCAACCAAAGTCGAACTT
>DNBN01000311.1:593-838 GCA_003491845.1 Porticoccaceae bacterium
TTGATCACTTCAGGATCACTGCCAAAATAGGTGAATCGACCGCCAAAAAGTAATCGCTTATCTGCACTAAGGCGGAAATATTCTAAAATATAATTAGGATCGCAGACCGCCAAATCGTCGGGATTTATCTGCTTCACCATGTCATCAGACAGCGGCTCTGAACCAATAATAAAACTGTTTACAGGGAACAGTACACCACGCAATTTGGGCTCTAAAAAATGATAGGCATTACCCGCCAGAACAAC
>DNBN01000311.1:1113-1463 GCA_003491845.1 Porticoccaceae bacterium
TAGGCATTACCCGCCAGAACAACAAAATCTGCAGTAATTGATCCTTTTTGAGTCACTACGGTAGCTTTACTACCACGCTTTATGTCAATCACGGGTGAATTTTCATAAATGGTAGCGCCAAGTGAAACAGCTGCGGCTGCCTCACCCAAACATAGATTTAATGGATGTAAATGTCCATTTGCATCATTACGCAGCGCGCCTATGTAGGCATCTGTTCCCAATAGATTCTGAGTTTCGCTCTTTGATAGCATTGCATAAGAATGAGGGAAATTAAATTTTTGTAACTGCTCATAATAAGATTCTAAATCTTTGATATGGCGAGGCTTTATGGCAACATCGACATAGCCAGA
>DNBN01000311.1:1722-2597 GCA_003491845.1 Porticoccaceae bacterium
GCAACATCGACATAGCCAGACTTAAGATCGCAGTCTATACCATACTTAGCAACGCGCTCACGGATAATATCATGGCCAGCCCAACCTATCTCCCACAGTCTACGTTCGCCATCACCACCTAAAGATGCGGCTAGTCTATTCTCGCCACTGATACCGCCGATCATTTGTCCACCATTTCTACCTGACGCGCCCCATCCAACCTTGTTAGCTTCCAGAACGCTGACAGAGTAGCCTCGCTCTGCCAGATGTAAGGCGGTAGAAACCCCAGTAAAACCGGCACCAATCACACAAACATCGGTATTCTGCTCACCCTCAAGGGAAGCATAATCAGTTTGATGATTAGCGCTTGCTGCATAATATGACGTAGTGTGAGGCTGTTTGAATACCATAATGTTACCAGTGGTCAGACCATAGTTTGTTAGATGAAATCGGTTTATCCCAAATAACGGATAATTAAACCTCCTACCCTATCGGCAATTACATCAACTTTGACATTTAGTCGTAGCAAATAACGTTACCATAAATCAATTACGAACATGTATGGCGCACTAAACACAAATAAATTACTGGAACAATAGCCAGTCCATGTTACATGTCAGGGTTCGAATCAATACCCGCCAAGGCAAGTACTATGCATCAAAGAAGCTCTGCCTTGCGTGTTAATTACTAGTCGTACTTTTAATTGGTCGGGACGCACATACGCAAACTACTACCAAAACAAACAAGTGAAATAGGCAAAGTAAGTAGTAAAACATACATTGTTTTTATTTTATGGGCGTTCCCGTACTGTCTAGAAAACCCTCAAATCTCCACGCCCATGATCTATAGTGAAAACGGAATGCAAAGCCCCACACGCTACACGCTACACGCTACAC
>DNBN01000311.1:2832-6253 GCA_003491845.1 Porticoccaceae bacterium
CCACACGCTACACGCTACACGCTACACAATTAAACCGTAAGCCTGGGATTTTTAATTGTCATAGCGCCACTTATCACAAGAAGGGCAACGGCAAAGTAATCGGTAAGTATCCCTCAAAATGACTGCCCAAACATGACAGTATGTAGTTTCTCCAAAATAAAATGGACACAGACGATAAAAACAGTAAATAGCGAAAGATTCCTTGCTGTTTTGGAGTTATTACTTAACCGGGTTAAATCCAACGTCTTGTCCTTTTTTTATAATAAAGGAACTCATCAGTAAACAGCTTCTCCATTGCCGCTTCCTCTGGAATAATTTGAAATCGTGTTATAAACAACAAAAAAATTATGCTCATAATAAAACCGCCATATACATTAAATGTTATTGCGATAGACACCAAAATCAATAGCATTCCAAGATACATTGGATTTCTAGAATAACCAAATATGCCAGAGGTCACTAATGAGGACGCTTTTTCAGGTGCTAATGGGTTGAGTGAAGTACTGTATTTTCTGAACGACAGCGCCGCTAAAGCCAAAATAATAACACCCAAAAACAGGACTGGTACACTGTAAATAATGGCAGATTGATGTTCATATATTGGAAAAAGGTGTTTAGAGAAGAATATAATTAATCCGCAGACTAAAGCTACTATTGGCGGAGGTATTTTGTTGTCCATATTATCGTCCTGCGAACGAGCCAGTCGATTTACGAAATTGCGCTGGGGTTTGACCCGTCGCCTTTTTAAAAGCAGCATAAAATGCCGAGTTAGAATTAAAACCTACCGCAAAAGATACATCCAAAATAGACTCTGACAGCGGCGCTTTGCTTGATAAGATAGCTTTTGCTTCTTTAATTCGGTAACTGTTTAAAAAGTCAAAGAAACTCATTTTAAAGCCAGAATTTACCGCTTGAGACAAATGATTTACGGAGCAACTCACCATAACTGCAAGTTTGGGAAGGGTAATATCTGGATCCAAGAAAACACGATTCACATCCATTAGTGCCACCAATTGACGCTTATAACCTTCTATTTGCCGGTGGTCTAAACCCGATTTAGCATATTTAGGAGAGCCGAATCCAGCACCAACAGAGGCGAGTGGGTTGACCGAATGAGTGGGATCATAATAATCAGTAATTTTCGCAGCACCATTACCTTTCAATGCAATAAATTCGGCTCCATACCAATCCGGCAAATCGCCACTTATTGAGGACATCTTATATTGGAACGCAATGCTATTAGCGCTAGAGAGAACTTCACCAGTTAGCTCATAATGATGGTCACCAGAGGCAAAAAACCCAACCAAATTAGCTACCAGTTCCTCGCGAGAAAATTGTTTATGAGTAGGAATATCGCAATAAGTACCATTTTTAGCCAAATGCTCAGCTACGCCTTGGGCATCATGATGATTCCAAGCGTCAAAATAGCTATGAACAAAATCTGTGGCTCGCATCTTACTCAGCTCCCAGTGGCATAATCCTATTGCTATGGTTACTTTTGGTTACTACTTATCAAATCGATTCTCAGTATAACCGAATATTGCGCCTTCTTTCTACAGTATAAACGTACCCCTTTGGTGTAGTAAAAACCCTTCAACGTTGCAACAAGTTAATGAAAGCGATAGCGAATTTTGGCAATTAAAGACTCCACTTGAAGTCCATCCCAACCTTGATCAAACAGGTTACTAGGCCCTTCATTACCATCGGTACTACCATAAAATCCGCCGCGACTATAAACTAAAAAGACATCGGACAATGGTGCTAACTGATAGCGATAACGAAGTTGAAAAGCCGTATCACTGATACTGAAATTCTCAGACTGAATGGCCGACTGCTCTACGTCACCCGAACCGTCAAGAACATAACTTGCCAGTAGCTTCGCATCTATCCCTACCCACTGAAACTTAAGCCGCACCTCTTGCCGTAGAGAGGGATACCAATCCAAACGCAAATCCATATAGTAAGAATGCGCCTCATAGGTTGCCAACTGTTGGAATTCTGCATCCCATATCAACCACTCACGGTAATCTTTAAACGTAATTTCACCCCCCAACGTTAAGCGGTCACTAAGGTATAGTTGAGGCTCATAAGTTACTCCAGAAGATAATTTTTCGCCTCCATCGCTCTCAAAAAACAGTTTGGCACCATACACATAGTTATCACCCCTTGGGCTTTTATAGATCGCCGAACCCCACTGCTGCTTGGGCTTAGCAAAAAGGCCATTGCCTCTTGTAATACGATCATCCCATCCTGAGGCCTGCAACCCTAGATCAAGAGATAGTTGACGAGTAGATCGAAATGTCCAACTAATTTCTGTATTTACCCAAGATTCTAGACGCCTACCCTCAGTTGTTTCAGAGTGTCCGTACTCAATTGACACATAACTAGATAAAAGAGAAGAAGAATCGTCGTACTGCAGGCGATCATGGCGACTACTTGCATATAACTCATTAAAGTTATTTCGCTTCATATAGCCCAGGTCGTTCATATCAAACTCATCACCATAATGTGATAAATACAAAATATACTGCCACTCATCACTTGGCGCATAGGACCAGTTAGCCCATGCTGCATAATCATTAGAAACTGAGGACAATACAGCCATATCAGAATTAGCTTTTTGATCGATATTACTGTGTAGTATTTGCCCCATAAACTGAACACTATCGCTGTATTGCCAGTCAACATCGACCATCTGAACAGTTGCCTCTCTGCCTAAAAATGCTCGCTTACTATGTGTAAGACGATGGCCAAAAGCCACATTACCCACTTTGCGCTGTATGCGGCTAGACAAAAAATCCCCCGCAGCAGCTCCCTCTGCATCATCTTCACTAACGACAAAGAGTCCCATATCGACATTTTTGCCAAAATAAGTCAACTTTCCTGCTGCATTAATATCAACCAGACCACCATTACCACCCACGTCACCAGCGCCGATTCTACGGGTATAGAGTAGTCTATCTTCATTGGGAATTTGGCTATTAAAAAGGCCTTGATTCTCTGTAAAAAAGGGTCTTTTCTCGGTGACAAAGGTTTCAAAAGCAGAAAAATTTACCACTAAATCATCACTTTCAACCTGACCAAAGTCGGGATTAATGGCTCCTGTTAATTGAGTATTACTGTTGGGACGCCAAATGATATCTAGGCCAGTATTAAAATCGTCTTCCATAGCGAGGTCATTATTAGCATGAAGATTTTTGTTGTAACTGACGTAGGGAAACCAGTCCAATGTCGATGTATCTACTTGGATAACCTCTACCTTGTGCCAATCTTCTAAAAACGTATTTCGCGTATAAAATGCATTGGGAAACGCAAAACGTAATGACTCGTTGTACACGACTCTGGAGAACCAAACAGCCATTTTTTTAATTCCTTCAGCGGAGGATGACATAGGCGCCACTGTCCAAGGAATATGTATCTC
>DNBN01000238.1 GCA_003491845.1 Porticoccaceae bacterium
CTCCAATGCTGCCAACCCAGCATCGAATTTATCTTGCTGGGGACTGCCTATCGCCTCATTCCCTGACAACAACAGACCGCAGATAAATAGGCCATGCGCTTTTGATTTTAAGTTAATTCCTCTCATAGCCTTTTACATTCTCTTGCCAATCCATAGTGCCACCTAAAATATCGCCTTCGCTCAGACAGCCTACAAACATACCATCGGCATCCACTACCGGAATAGCCTCCCCCACAAATTCTCTTGCAGTAAGCAACGCAACTTGCAGATTATCGTCTGTTGATAAGTACGCATAATCATTTTCCATAAATGCGTCTGCAGTTTTAACCTTATTCTTTAACGCACTGACGATGGTTGCTCTTCCAACTAATTTATCGTCACCGTCAACTATATACGCCTCAGTTTTTTGATCTCGAACCAAGGTATTTACTAAACTAAGCCCCTCAGTTTTTTTACCCACCGGGGTTCTTTTCTCAAGACTCAGTGTCGCCACCGAGACATCAGTTAATGAAAGCGTCTCCCTGCCTTGCCGTAAATCAAAACCTCTCATCAAAAGTTGATAGTCAAAAAACGAGTAACAGAAAATTCTGGTGGATATAAATGATGACATGGCGACCGTTATCATTGAGGCGAGTGCAAATTCATAACTACCGGTAAACTCAAGAACAATCATAACCATTCCAATCGGTGCACCAACGACAGAGCCGGTAAGTGCCGCGATGCCAGCCACAGTAAATATTGCTAGTGCTGAAGTCGAAAAACCCATTGCAATAGCGAGGGACCCAAATAGGTATCCTAAGCTCGCTCCCATGAATAGTGCAGGAGAAAAAACACCTCCAAACAACCCAAAACCTATACAAACAATAGTCGCGATAAACTTTGCCATAAGCATCATGATCGCATCTACCGGAAGCTTTTCACCAACGAGTAGTTCATTAACCGAGCCTGTCCCCAGACCGAGAGCCTCAGGCACAAGGCTTCCAATAAAAGCCATCGCGGTTGCGGCAGCCATCATCAGAGGCAGCTCATGTTTTTGCGATTTCATCCAAGATAAAGTAGATATCAAGCTGCGCATAAAAAGAACTGCCACGACAGCGGCACAAACACCTAATACCAAGAAAAGTGGCAATGAGCCCCACTCTAAAGCTCCAGAAACGGTCGTATAAGGGCTAGATCTCTCAAAAAATAATGGTGTAACAGCCGCCGAAGTTATTGCTGCAACAGTAATTGGTGCGAGAGCTCGAACGGCAAAGTGCCTGAGAATAGCCTCAGAAGCAAAAATAACACCCGCTATGGGAGCACCGAAGCCCGCCGAAATAGCGGCCGCCACACCACAAGCCACATACACCTCTGGACTTATGCGAGAGGGCAGTAATCCCTTAATATAAGCACCCACGGAAGCCCCAAAATGCAGGACTGGTCCGTATTGACCAACCGAGGCACCGGCACTCGCGGATATAAATGCTGCACCAGTTGATATAAACCCCTGCTTTATAGGGAAATTCATGCCTGGGCGATGAACGTAAAGAAGTGTATCTGCGGGCCCGTACCAGCGCTCCATTGAAAACGCACGCTTCAACAAAAAAATAAGTAAGACTGCAGCAACCAGCGCGAGCCAACGTACGATTAAAGATTCATTGACTGTCAAATCAACAAGCTGGCCGTTTATAGAGCCGTCAATATAACTAACACCCAGAACAAAGAAATTCGCCGCAAAACCTCCAAGAACTCCGATTAACAGTCCGATGGCTAAAACTTGAAGAAGCTCTCGGTACAACGCGCTAAACTTTGACCCTATTGATAGCACTTTAACGCCGCTGTTTTTTGTAAAGTGGCTTCAGGGTATTCTTCCTTATACGTATCAATGTATTCATCAAAACATGCATCCTGTTCTTCAATACTAGGCTTACTGTCGGCACAAGCAGTAAAAAGCAGGAACACGCTTATTGCGAGCGTCAGTCGAATTGACATTGCTCTAATAGGTAGGTTCTTCATCAGTCAAATTATCATCTTTTACTAAGCTCTCTACTTCGTCGATAATTCGTCCTATTCTAATCATAGTGCCTGCCATTATCTCCTCTATATTTGCCGAGAAAACCTCTCTATCTGAACCGATTTTTTCAACAGCAGAGATCAATGCTAAGGCGTCATTCTCGAGGGACGTGAGAGTGTTTTGAGCTTCGTCTGCATCTTTGTGAGCACTTTTAAGAGCCTCGCCAAGGTTATGCGAGACTTCTGACTTTCGCTTAATCAAATGCTCAAGTTTGCTTTCATATTGGGCATCCGCTGACCTTTCTATTTGAATCATGTCTTGCTCTAGTATTTCCAACCGCTCCTTTTGTTCTCTAATTTGGGTTCTTTGCTCTTGCATCCAATCGATATACCTATCAATAGAATCTTCGTAATCAATTGGACTTTCCTCTGTTTTCTCAGGATTGTCTTCCATTAGAGATTGCATAACTAGAGTGGGTGGCTCCAGAGTCATCGATCCAATACTTTTAATATTATCCTGCAAGGCATCCACTTCAGCCTGAATTTCCGACAACTGCCCCTTGATACTCTCTCCTTTTTCTAGGCTAACGACTGTCTGTTGGGAATTAATCCCTTGAAGCTCCTTCACCAAAGACACTAACCAATGGTTATTCGAATCTGAAAGATCGTCACTGATTGTCTCCCCTCGGATCCCGCTTTCGATAAAGCGAATACATCGCACAGATTCGTCTATTCGATCATTAATGCCCGCAATATCTTCGCATACACGCTTATATTGACTTAAGGTCGACAGCTCTCCGTCGTAGAGATCTGTCAAACTTGATAAAAAACTTTTATTAGCGTTTTTCAGAGCTTCAACAAATTTTGAGGCATGAATGGGTGAAGTTATCGCATCCTGCTCCAAACTACCCTCTTCGTTTACTATGAGATCGCGCGCCTTCATCACTTCAGCAATTAGCGTCTCCGCATGGGTGGTACTTCCAACCTCGCCCTCTGCGAGACTAAAACCACCCGCACTATTAAGGCCATCCACTCTAGAGGGCCTAGAAAAATATCTGGAACGCTGTGGCTCCGGGTACTGGTCCAAGGGACTATCATCTAAATTCTCGTGTTGACTTCCAAATTCAACATCTCGATCGTTAGCTTCATCGGTTCCATCGGCCAACTCGGTTAGGATCAGATCCGTAATCCGCATTAAATCGAGCGCAGAATCACCCTGCTCGGTATCTGCCGCAAAAATATTTATGCATTGCGACAAAACCTCCAGACGCTCTTCCAGCAACCCATCTTCCTGAGCGGTACGAAGTATCGAAGTCAGAACCTCATGACGAAATGACTCAAAGTTCCCTGAGACCGAACCCAGTCCGGACGGTATTTGAATCAGCGCCTCACCTACCGCCTCCAAGTCGGAAGAATTTTTGGGGTCTATTAACGCAAATTGCTGCGTCAGCTCTTCGACTATATTTACGCCCGGAATTTTCATTTCTTCATCTTCCGACAGAGCGATATTATTCTCACCAGCTTCATGGGTTTTTTCTGGAGACTCCGCCTCTGGTTCAGTACCAGTTCTACTTGGCACCTCTCGCTTCTCCTCAGGCAAGGGACCCCTCGAAAAAAATCTCACGGACCACCCTCCATCAGTTCCTGACAATCACTATCTTCGAGTATTCCTGTCCCAATCGATGTAACAGTATCGTCGAAGCATATCCTTTCGTACCTTAACTTACTGATGGGGTCCTCAAACTCAAGACCTCGCTCCGAATATAGATCGAATCTTAATACGTTGTTACTAACCCCACTCTCAAATATCTGTATCAATCCCTGCTGGTCAGATCCATCAGCCACCCCCACCGAAACTGCATAGCCCGACTGCTCTGACAAATCGCAATTATCTATGATCACATCTGATACAGGAATTACTGAACCATCAATATTGCCGCTGTCCACTTCGTCGCCGTAATCATAGGGTGACAAGCTCGCAACTACGTTGCAGCGACTGACGCTTAGGTCATAACTGTCCCCAAAAAGTGATGTCGACTGCACCACGAGGTAGTTTAGGTCTGAGAGCAGTTGTGATCTGTAAACACCAGTAATGTCTATATCAGGACTAACATATGCCTCCCCGGAGGACGTGAAAGTAAAAGACAGCGGCTCAGTTGCTCCATCGCTTAAATAACTGATGCTTATTTCACCCGTAGCTTCACCCGAAATTTCAATATCTGAAATTTCGTAAGCACTAACCTCTTCACTTATCAGCTCCTTGCAGTATCCGGAGCCGCCTCCACTGCTTCCCTCGATAATAACTTCAGCACTACACAATAAGTTTATGAAGGCTGTTTCATCTGCTGACTGCGAAAACCAATACAACTTACCTGTTCGAGTCAAAACGAAGTTATTCTCGTCCACTTCACTCACAGAGCTCCGTCCCATAGTGAGCGTCACTAAAGACCCGTCTCCGCCTACATAGCGACCCGTGTAGTTAGCGTCGGAATAAACTTGCACTTCATCTTCTGCTGACAACGAACCTGAAGTTACATTAATTTTGACGGTGTAGGGACCTCCCGCTGGGAGGACACCGGAAATGGTTTTATCTTGCACTACGTGTTCAAGCTCGGCTGGCCCCTCATAAACGACTGTAGCATCTGAAGAGGCTGAGCCACTTATTTGATATGTAAGTGCTACCGTTTCGCCTGCCAGGTACTTAGTCTGACCTGATATTTCAACACCTAGTTGCTCTTCAGTTGTTACAGACGAGGTTGAAT
>DNBN01000160.1:0-164 GCA_003491845.1 Porticoccaceae bacterium
GCTTCATTAGGTAATTACCAAACACTATTAGGACTCTACTCTCTGATGATGGAGGGTATTGATTTGGCAGCAGGTATGCATAACTCTGTGGTGTGCGCAGAAGATATACAGCGGGTAAGTAGCACTCTGCTTGGAGAAATTAGCGCATCCTATATGGCTGATAC
>DNBN01000160.1:435-646 GCA_003491845.1 Porticoccaceae bacterium
CTTTATCAAGCACTGACAAAAGCCTGTTCAGTATGGCCAAGCCATGCTGCAAATCCTGAGTTTTCTAATCCAATTTCAAGTGCTATACCTACCTTACTTTTGTCCGGTGAACTAGACCCTGCCACACCACCTGACTGGGGAACAATCGCGATGAAAAAGATGACTAATGCTGTACATTTTATTGCCCCCTATGCAACACACGGAGTGGCTA
>DNBN01000160.1:914-1189 GCA_003491845.1 Porticoccaceae bacterium
CCAATCCTGCGGGAATAAACTGATTGCGCAGTTAATCGACACTGCTAATATCCAGACACTAAAAAATGACTGCCTTAATGATGATCAATCAACGGGCTTTTATCTCAATGGTAGTAGCGCTCAAATGTTACCCATCAGGCTTCTTAAGGGAGGCTCACTATGATTAAAGTCACTAATCTGACAAAAAAAATTGGTGATATTCAGGCATTGAGCGGTTTATCTTTTAGTGCTGATGATGGACAAATAACAGGATTATTAGGCCCCAATGGTGCAGG
>DNBN01000160.1:1464-12486 GCA_003491845.1 Porticoccaceae bacterium
GGCCCCAATGGTGCAGGTAAAACTACCTGTTTAAGAACCATTTTTGGCCTCCTGAAACCTGATCAAGGTGAAGCATCAATCAATGGAATTGATGTGGTGTCAGATCCAATTTCTGCCAAACAAGCACTGGGGTTGTTTCCTGACCCCTTTGGGATCTATGAGCGATTAACGCCCCGAGAGTATATCTGTTACTTTGCCGAGCTTAGTGGTTTAAGTCGATCTGCGGCCAAAGATGCGACCACAAGAGTAATTGGTGATCTGCAACTAGAAGATATTGCCGATCGACGATGTAAAGGTTTCTCTCAAGGTCAGCGGATGAAAACAGCCCTAGCTCAGGCCATTGTGCATCAGCCAAAAAACATAGTACTCGACGAACCAACCCGTGGTCTTGATGTTATGAGCACACGAATTCTAAGAGAAATGCTGCGTCAATTAAGAGGGCAAGGACACTGTATTTTATTTTCCAGTCATGTAATGCAAGAAGTAGCCTCCTTATGCGACCGCGTAGTTGTCATGGCAGATGGGAAAGCAGTGGCAATTGGCAGTCCTCAAGAACTCTGCAATAGAACGAGTAAAGCGTCTTTGGAGGAAGCATTTATTGCTTTAATTGGCACTGATGAAGGAATTGCATCATGAATAGTCGACTTATAAGTCTCGTTCGTAAAGAGTTGATTGATGCTATTCGAGACAAGCGTTCAGTGATGGCAGGGCTTTACTACGCCCTCTTAACGCCTATTATACTTGCGGTGGTATTTAGTGCGGTTATCTCTAAAGCGACAAGCCCAGAAGATATTACTATTAAGATTACAAACGCTTCCGAAGCCTCGCATCTTATAAAACATCTCCGTGCCAAAGGTATACAACACAGCGATGATTCAACGTTACGAAAACCAATAACATTAGTTATTGGCCAGGATTATGCTGCGCAACTCAATCGTTCAGAGCCCGCCGACATAACCCTGATTGCTGACTACTCAGAAGACAACCTTAAAAGCAGTATCAGGCGAACTGAGAATGCATTGCGCAGCTATAGTTCAAAGATTGCCAGCTTACGATTAATTACCCGAGGTATAAAACCATCAGTAATCAACCCCCTCAAAATTAATCTGCAAGATCAAGCCACCTCAGATTCCAAAGGTGGTCAATTACTTGGAATGATGGTTTTAATGATTGTCTTATCAGTATTTGTTTCTGGCATGAATTTAGCTATCGATACCAGTGCCGGTGAACGCGAGCGAAATTCATTAGCACTGTTACTGAGTCACCCTATTTCTATTCGTCAGTTAGTGGTGTCAAAGATAATTGCTGTAAGTGTATTTGGTTTATTGGGTCTCTTGTTGGTGATGTTAGTATCTAGGTTTGTCTACCCGCTAGTTCCCTGGGAGGAGCTTGGTTTTAGCGTAGAAATAACTTATGGTTTTATGCTCATTGCCATGATCATTGGTACATTTGTGGCCGTTTTTGCTGCAAGTATGCAGCTATTTGTCTCCTTCATGGCAAACAGTTTCAAGGAGGCACAAACCTACCTTACTTTTGTTATGTTTGTTCCAATGGTGATGTCCTATGCAACCACTTTAGACTTTGCAGTGGAAGAACTGCGATGGGCGCCTGTATCAGGACAACTACAAGCACTAATAGATATTATGAAGGGCAAAGACATACCATTATTGCAACTTACAGTGTCCTGTCTATCAACGTTAGGAGTGTCCCTTGCACTCACACTAGGTATGGAACGAATGCTAAAAAGTGAAAAAATTGTATTTGGACTTTAGTTCTTCTGTTCATACCATCAAGATTTTGAGTTAATTTGATAGATTCACAGTCTATTTGCAAGATCCGGCGTAATTCGTTTGAAGCCCTACCAAGCCTAGTGGTATGATTTGCGGAATGAAAACACATTCTTTTTAAGACCTTTTTGGAGATTCACAGCAATGAGCGAAAATATAGTTCACGTTACCGACGCTAGTTTTGAAGCTGACGTTCTGCAGTCCGATCTACCCACACTGGTGGATTTTTGGGCAGAGTGGTGTGGACCCTGTAAAATGATCGCACCAATTCTCAATGAAATCGCCGATGAATATGCTGGTAAGATGCGTATCTGCAAAGTAGATGTAGATAGTAATCCTGAAACTGCAGCAAAGTTTAATGTTCGCGGAATACCTACGCTACTGGTTTTCAAAAATGGAGCCGTGGAAGCAACTAAAGTAGGAGCTCTCTCTAAGGTCCAGCTAACCGAATTTGTTAACGGGCTTGTATAAATTAATATCGGCTCTGCGTGCAGAGCCGAAAAAAATGTTGCGCTTTCCTAAAGCATCGCTATACTTATAACTCTCAGAGTGATATTTCTAACAATTTCAAACGTCGTCGCGCTTATTATGCGCTCCCTTTGGAATATAAAAACCTTTTTCTAACCCTCGGCTACATGCCAAATTACTCATTTTTTTACTCAACAATACCAGACAACCCTACCTATGAATTTATCAGAACTTAAGCACAAACCCATTGGCGAACTCCTAGAAATGACCGAAGCCCTTGGCTTAGACAACCTAGCTCGCTCCCGAAAAAACGACATTATCTTCGCATTACTGAAAAAACATGCCAAAAGTGGCGAAGATATCTATGGTGATGGTGTGCTTGAGATACTTCCTGATGGCTTTGGGTTTTTGCGCTCTGCTGGTGCATCCTACCTTGCAGGTGCTGATGATATTTACGTTTCTCCCAGCCAAATTAGACGCTTTAACCTTCGCACTGGTGATGCAATCGCTGGAAAAATTAGACCTCCCAAAGATGGAGAGCGTTATTTTGCTATGCTCAAAGTTGATAAAATCAATTACGATGCACCGGAAAACGCACGCAATAAGATTTTATTTGTTAACTTAACACCCTTATTTCCAGATCAACGCCTTACCCTCGAAGCAGGAAATGGCTCCTCTGAAGATCTAACGGGTCGAATCATTGATTTGGTAGCACCCATAGGCAAGGGTCAAAGAGGCTTAATTGTAGCACCGCCAAAAGCGGGTAAAACGATAATGATGCAAAACATTGCGCAGTCGATTATTCGCAATAATCCTGAATGCTACATCATTGTATTGTTGATTGATGAGCGGCCTGAAGAAGTTACAGAAATGCAACGAACTGTTCGTGGTGAAGTCATTGCTTCTACTTTTGATGAACCACCAACTCGCCATGTGCAAGTTGCAGAAATGGTTATTGAGAAAGCTAAACGTCTGGTTGAGCACAAAAAAGATGTCGTTATCTTACTTGACTCCATAACCCGTTTAGCACGCGCTTACAATACAGTTATTCCCTCGTCTGGCAAGGTTCTCACTGGTGGTGTAGATGCTCACGCATTAGAAAAGCCCAAGCGATTCTTTGGTGCTGCACGCAATATCGAACACGGCGGTAGTTTAACTATTATCGCTACAGCATTGGTTGAGACTGGCTCTAAAATGGACGAAGTTATTTACGAGGAATTCAAAGGCACCGGTAATATGGAGCTGATTCTTGACCGTAAGATTGCTGAAAAACGAGTCTATCCTGCTATTAATGTGCGTCGGTCTGGCACCCGTCGTGAAGACCTTCTGATCGAAGAGTCCGAGTTACAACGTATATGGATTTTGCGCAAATTACTTCATGATATGGAGGATTTAGGCGCCGCTGAATTTGTTGTTGAAAAACTCAAGGGGTTTAAAAATAATGCAGAATTCTTTGGTGCCATGAAGCGTAAGTAACGCTGCAACAGCAGAACTCAACGCAAAAGGCACAACGGTTATGAAAACCTCTGATCTACGTGAGTTTATTATTCTCCTTGAACAACGAGGTGAGCTTGTACGTATCAAACAAGAAGTTGATCCCTATCTTGAAATGACCGAAATCAGCGATAGAACCCTGCGAGCTCAAGGTCCTGCACTACTGTTTGAAAATCCCAAAGGTTACGACGTTCCTGTTCTTTGCAATCTGTTCGGCACGCCCGATCGTGTTGCCCTGGGTATGGGGCAAGAGAATGTCAGCGCGCTGCGCGATGTCGGTGAGTTACTCGCCTTTTTAAAAGAACCCGAACCTCCCAAGGGTCTGCTAGACCTTTGGGAGAAACGTCACGATTTTAAACAAGTCCTAAATATGCCAGTTAAGGTGGTAAAGAAAGCCCCTTGCCAGCAAGTAGTACTTGAAGGTGATCTGGTAGATTTAGACAAACTGCCTATTCAAACCTGCTGGCCCGGTGATGCTGCACCCTTAGTGACCTGGGCATTAGCAGTGACACGTGGTCCAGACAAAGAACGGCAGAATTTAGGCATTTATAGAATGCAAAAAATTGCTAAAAACAAACTTATTATGCGCTGGTTAGCGCACCGTGGGGGTGCCCTGGACTATCGTGCGTTTCGTAAGAAAAACCCCGGTAAGCCCTACCCTGTTGCCATTGCCTTAGGTGCTGATCCCGCAACCACCTTAGGTGCAGTGACCCCAGTGCCGGATACACTGTCTGAATACGCCTTCGCAGGTTTATTACGCGGGGAGAAAACCCAGGTAGTCAAATGTGTGGGTAATGATCTTCAAGTACCTGCCAGTGCCGAATATATCCTCGAAGGATTTCTACATGGCGATGAAGCCGAAGAAGGTCCTTTTGGGGATCACACCGGCTACTACAATGAGGTAGAAACCTTTCCAGTATTCACTATCGATCGTATCACTCATCGTGAAAATCCTATTTACCACAGTACCTATACTGGCCGCCCGCCAGATGAACCGGCTATTTTGGGTGTCGCATTAAATGAAGTGTTTGTGCCTATCCTGAAAAAGCAGTTTCCTGAGATCGTAGATTTTTACTTACCACCAGAAGGCTGCTCATACCGTATGGCCGTGGTCAGTATGCAAAAGCAATATCCCGGTCATGCAAAACGCGTGATGATGGGCGTGTGGTCTTTTCTACGACAGTTTATGTATACCAAATTTGTGATCGTGACCGATGATGATGTTGATGTTCGCAACTGGGAAGATGTTATTTGGGCTATGACCACGCGTATGGACCCGGTGCGGGATACGGTTATGATTGAGAATACCCCCATCGACTATCTTGATTTTGCCTCACCCGTATCCGGTCTAGGTTCTAAAATGGGGATGGATGCCACTAACAAAATGCCCGGAGAAACCGACCGAGAGTGGGGTGAGCCGATCGCCATGGATGATAAGGTCAAGCAACGTGTGGATGATCTTTGGAACGAACTTAATATCGACAAAATATAAAATTTTTGGAAACTTAAGCGATGTTCTTGTGCAGTTCTGTACTAACACATGGCCTGTATCATTGGCTTAGGCTCGTGATCCCATGGCGCTTTTGAAATTAAATAACATCGCAACAATAGTAATTATTACCAACACAGCCGGGGTGCTGAAGCTAAATTCAATATCTTCTGGATCTATATTCCCAAGCAACAACGCCATAAAAATACCATGGTAAAGAATACCAAAGGCACCAAGGCATACAGACGAAATTTTAGCGCTCAAGGTAGGTCCGTAGAGAGGCCCTGCTGTCAGCAAAGCAAAGACTGCCCACAACCAGAATCCTAAATAATCAAAAGACGTGTACAACGAATAAGGTACGGAGACGTTTAATGTGAGCAGTAATGCATCTGCCATTTGAGCGCCGGCGCCTCCTGCAGAAACGGTATCCACCAGCATCGGAATAGTCCAAACCGCAATAAACTTAGGAATAATGAAGGCCATAACCGACATCGCCACAACAACGGCGGCGATTATGCCCCGTATTGGGTTGTTGCAGGAAACTTGCCATGTAATACAAAATAAGACGCTTGATGAGCTAAGCATAAGGACGATCTGATTGCCCCAAGCCAATATAAAAGTGCCTCTATTAGCCGTCAACCAAGCAACTCGATCCACATGGTCTGCCCCAAATCCGCCTGGGATATCTAATGGTAAAAACCCTGATACCACGGCTAATATAATAGTAGTGATAGCCGACCAAAAGCCTAGCTTGTTGATTTGGTAATCTAGTGAAATAGTTGTACTTATCATCTTCTCTTAAATGTAATCAAAAAACCTTTGAGCAAGCCTGTATCACTAGATGCATGACCCCTAGCGTTTGTACTTAAGACAGCAAAATCGAATAAAGAATAGATTATAGCATGTCGTATGACATGTAAAGTTTTAGGCGATTTAATCGCATTTTGCCTCCTTCATTCCTGTCGCTTCGACAGGTAAATTAAAAAAAGGTATAGGAGCATCATAGCGAGCTGCTATGGCAAGACCAGCTTTATATTCAAGCGTTATTGTTATACCTGCCCTTGATAAAGGCCCCAACAAGATCATAGACCGTCGTTTTTTCATCCGACCAAGATCTACCTTTAGCAACAAACAGTGTTGTACCTTCTATCATAGACATTATCAAAACTGCTTCTGCACGAGGCGCAGTGCTGCCACTACGCTCCAGACTTTTCTCGAACATCTGAATATATTCTTTGTAAATGCCATCGACTAAATCTGCCACTAACGGCTCAACCAGCATCATTCCCCAAAGTTGCGGCCACAGCCTGTCCTCCTGAAATAGACCCTCGACAGGATCAGTCAGCAGAAACGTCAACAATTCATCAATGTCTAGGGAGTCGGTATCTGAGTTCACCAGTTCAAAGTTCTTTTTATACTCAGCCGCAATATAAGCAATTAAAGCGCGCAGCATGACCTCTCGTGTTCGAAAATGGTACTGCAGAGCGCCTAGTTTGATGCCACTCTCACGAGCCAGGGCGCGCATAGTTAAACTACTATAGCCAGAATCAGCGATAATCTTGATCGCTGTCTGCAGTATTTGAAGCTTACGCTCACTCATAGAGATTTTCCTAAAGCATTGATATGTCATTCGACATGCTCTCTAGTTAGCCGAATAGTTGGCATTCTACGAGAGAATATTAGCACGATTGTTGGTGTCAGTAATTATAGAATTAAGTGATAGCTGCCCGCGATGCCATCCTAAAGCCAAAACAGCTTTTTAAACTAACAGGGTTAATAACATCGATCAGTACAGGTATGGATTCATATAGAGCCGCCACAAAATCGCCTTGATGAACCACTTTTTGCCAGCACTCATTGGCGCCTTGCAACACTACACCCTTTGGCCATGGCGGAATAGACTCAAACTCAGCACTCTTCATAATCTCTCTATTTAAGGATAAAACAACAGTATCAGACTGAACGGGCATTCCCAACGTAGCCATAAAAAATACTCTCAATAAACATAATGGGTTTATTTTTTCCCCTTTATCAATGCATAAGTCTTTTAGTGGACTCTATTAAGTCGACTGCTCTTCCACAGCGCGCCAGGCTGCATCAAAAGCTGCCTGCATTAATGGCATAGCCTCGGAGTCAGCATTCGCAATAGAGATGCGTCCAAATTGTACTCGCCCAATTTCATGGGGCGCCTGCCCTTCTTGCCACTCAGGATCATCCAGCCCCATATAGGAGTAGGCATAACCGTGGGGAATTCTATTGATCGTAATGCCGGCAATGTCAGTATCATGATTAAAGCCATATTGGCCCAGCATTGACTGTAATTGGTCACGAATCTCTTGCTCATAGGTTTTAAAAGGTGTGGTATAAATCTTATGTCGACCCACTCTAAATAACTCACGTGCAGACATATTTTTGACATCCGCAGGCGTTGGCGAAGCCATCATAAATACTGCCATCGGATCGTCCAAATTCTGCGGTGGCTGATAGCCCCCTGCTGTCATAGTTGGAGCGGCACTAACCCATTTAAAGGGATCATAGGGGCACTGCGTCAGGGTAGCTCCAAGCCCGGCGAAGTGACGACCATGGTTTAAGAGCACGTTAGCATACACAAAAGGAATCTTTACACCATAGCTCAGCCCTTCTTTTTGCTCGTTACTCATCTCAGGGCAAAGATGCGGAATAAGTCCGTTATAACAAGCAAGAACACAGTTGTTAGCGCTTACTCTTAGGGCCTTACCTTTTTGAACGTAGTCCACCTGTACATATTTTGAGGTGATCTCTTTGACACCGACCACCGTGCTGTTAAGCCTTAGTCGAGTCGTGTTTTTTTCAAGGTCCAGAGCTAGATAGTTAAACTGTGCGAGGGCGACATCTTCAAGGCCTTTCATAGACGGTGCCACATTAGGTATGAGCTTATGGACCAACAATCGAGCAACCGAGGCATTCCCATCTGGAAGCATGTAGGCCACTGGCGCATCTCCTAACACAACAGCGCCAGCAAGATCGCTGAGCCGATTTGTTACCCAGCCCATGGCCTTAAGACCTGGACAACCTGAAACCAGTGCTTCTAAGACAGTATGATTCCACCCAGCCGGACCATTTAAAATACTCATAAACGAACCGAGTATGGGCAAGGTTTCTTCAGCTAAACCAACGCGCTCTATCAAAAATTGGTTATAACTAACTGACTTAACATATCTATATTGTTGTAAGAGAGACAAATCATCAAGGAAGTCACGTTCGCCACCAAAAAATGCAATCAGTTTGTTTTGCTCTTCTCCCGAAATAGGAAGCTCTTTAACAGCTTCCCTGTACCCTTCACCCCCGTGAAAATACCCCATCCAATTTCCAGTAACGGTTTTATGGCCTTCTGTAGAAGGAATCGTCATGGCGTTATTTGCACTTATTTTCCCACTAAGCGCGAAATTATTAGGCGTATTGATTGCTATTAAATCTAGCGCCTTCTGATCAATGCCAATATCCTCTAGCAAGTCAATGGCTGTTTCACTGTAACCAGACATGGGCTCAATATTTTGAGCGCCACCCAAACTCAGCACCATACGACCATTTAAATGGAATTCATTGCGCTTCGCGTGGCCACCAAAGTCATCGTGATTGTCCAATAATAGTATTTTTGTAGTAGGACCCATTTTCTTTCGATAGTACCAAGCAGCCGCAAGGCCACTCTGGCCAGCCCCTACCACCACTAGGTCATAGTGCTCATCTAATTCTTCATAATCAGCTGGTTTCTGGCCCTTCCAAGCCAAAGCATGAGCGACCTCATAGGATCCCTTATGGCTACCACGCATGCCTGTGAGCGTAGGCGGATAACAATTTTCAGATAACTTTTTAGAGACTAGCGATCCAGATGCTTGCGCTATAGCTTGTCCGGGTATTAACAGGCTTACACCAGTGCCGATAGCCATGCCATTTAGAAAATCTCTTCGTGTGATTTTTAGGGCCACCGCAATCTCCTAATCCACCGGCATGTCAATTGACATGCCAGCTTAGCAAATGCCTCTCTAAAAGTCGATGGCCGGTCATGGGTAAGCGCTTTATAGTCCAAAATTTGGAAGTGGCATCTGTATATATGGACAATCTTCATCGAACTACTATTTTAAAATAGGCATTAAACAGAATCTAATAAGAGCTTTAAATTATGCTCATCTTTACAGCGATACAGCAAAATTGTGCCTAGATGCCCTGCCTCGGAAAACAGCATAGACTATTAACATCGACATCAAGGTAGATAAGCGGCCTACGATACTAACCGTAATGCCATCACCTAACTAACCAAGGTAATAAATCACAATGAGTCCAAGAGGGACGCGCCAATCGGCAAATTAAAGATTGATCAAGAATGGCTTGCAAGCTAACATCTAAAGTGTGTTTTAGTAGACTAAACCAATACACTCGTCTCAAAAGATGAACCATAGGCATCTTTGAACGTATAAAAAAGAGTAGTTCTAGTCGTGGTATGCGTACCCTTTATCTTACCGCTTAGCCTTTGCATTTTTCCTAAACCTAGGTGAACCTAAATTTTACTAGATACTCTTTTAATTCTCTTCAATCTATTTTTATTCTTTGAACCTCAAATCAGGCAATGATAAAACGTTCACGATAGGTCACAAATTATTGATCATGTATACTATATATCTAGAATGCTTTAAAGGATTCATAGCATATGACAGCATACATTTCCGGCTTTGCACTTGGGTTATCACTAATTTTAGCTATCGGAGCGCAAAATGCATTTGTCCTAAAACAGGGGCTAAAAAAGCAGCATGTCTTTTTGGTGTGTAGCCTCTGTGCCTTCTCAGACGCAATACTTATCACTTTTGGTGTCCTGGGTTTTAGTACTCTTATTGAACAATATCCTTGGGTTGAAAAAATTGCTCGCTATGGAGGTGCTATTTTTCTTATTGTTTATGCCGCAATGAGCTTTTACTCCGCCTACAGTCAAACACATAGCCTGATACCGAGTGACAATGCGCCTGAATCGGCATTAAAAGTTACCTTAATCTGTCTTGGTTTTACTTGGTTGAACCCACACGTTTACCTCGACACCGTGGTATTTTTAGGTTCGGTTTCAACACAGTTTTCAGCAAATATAGATGCCTTTACATTAGGTGCAGTTAGCGCCTCTTTTGTGTTCTTTTACAGCTTAGGTTTTGGGTCACGTTTCTTGATTCCAGTATTTGAAAAACCAAGAGCGTGGCAAATTTTAGAAGTTGTTATTGGTGTGATGATGTTAACTTTAGCCATTAAATTACTGCTTCAATGATCAGACATTTTTATAGTGGACGATAGCTATAAGCTTGGGCAATACAAAAAAGCACAATTTAGTTAGCTAATATTTATTATTAGTCTACCTGAAAGGGAAAAGGGTGATGCACAAACGAAGTGTTTACATGATTGCAGTTGAACCAACATTGACCATAAACCAAGTCTCATTGGCTTTGCTATTATCATAACGTCATTGCTAATCGCGCATCACCAACCTATGACTGTTTCTATCGATTTAGGGTCGAGGTTTACTCAAAACTGTTCATTATATTTATATCTTTGCTATCCTTTGCAGTACTTTATTTTGTACCTGCGCAAGAGACGTACTGGCGATTTCTATATGGCCTACTTGTCTTATCAAGCATCCCTTTACTTGCAAGTGCTCTTCGTACCGAGTCTAATACAAAAGGGCCTATTGACACTTTCGGTCTATTGAGAGTGCTCTTTGGCTGGCTTATAGTGCGTGTTAATGTGATGGCAGGTACCCACACTATAACC
>DNBN01000160.1:12678-12889 GCA_003491845.1 Porticoccaceae bacterium
GATGTGATAGCAGGTACCCACACTATAACCCCGAGTGCTAGCCCCTTGTTTGTAGAACTTCTTTATAGTTTAGTGCTATCAGTATACTTTTTTACGCATATTGAAGGTTACTAACCTAACTGAGGATAATGACACAACAGAATATATGACTCATCAAAGCCTAATTATTAAGAGACTGAAGATGATAAAAAAACCATTAAAAAGTGTCATA
>DNBN01000160.1:13132-20603 GCA_003491845.1 Porticoccaceae bacterium
CCATTAAAAAGTGTCATAGGATGGCTGGGAATTCTGACGTTTAGTGCGATCATAATCTCCTATGTTGTTGCCATCACTAAACTTGAAGATCTAAACCGAAAAGCACAAAAAAATATAGGAGGCCTCTATCTGCCAACTGAACAGGGTAGTCTTTCCTACACTCGCAAAGGTCCTGTCAACGCGCCAGTGATCATATTAGTAAATGGTTTCAGCACCCCCAAATTTGTGTGGGAACAGATCACTCCAGCGCTGGTTAAAGAGGGTTATCAGGTAATTACCTTTGATCACCTAGGGCGTGGGTTCTCTGATCGTCCAGTAGGACCTTATGATGGTGAACTCTACCGCCGTGAAATATCAGATGTGATTACAGGTCTAGCGCTTAACACGCCTATAACCCTAGTGGGTTACTCTATGGGTGGTGCTAATGTGATTGACTATGCAGCATCGTACCCAGAGCAGATCAATCAGCTTATTTTAATTGCCCCAGCAGGCTACATGGGTGACCCTGGTTCTATAAAATGGCTTATCAAACCGATGATAGGTGAATGGCTCGCTACCGTCTTTGGCACTTACTATGCCGGTGCTGCTATTCAAAGTGAAATAGCAAAAGGTATTATCCCAAAAACCATGTATGAGCAGTTTCAAAAGCAAGCAATTTTCAAGGGCTACACCGATTCATTGCTATCCACCCTTCGCCATTACCCCATGCATGATATGAGGCATCGCTACGAAATAGTTGGCAAAACTAATATACCGGTTTTTGCATTATGGGGTACTGCAGATAAAGTTACCCCCTATTCCGGTGCTAAGGCTATGGCCAATGATGTTCCGCAACTACGCGTGGAACCAATTGAAGGTGGTAGCCATAATATAACTTATGCTCAGGCTCAATTAGTGGCGTATAACATTTTAATAGCACTGCAATCCCCTGAAGGAGAACAATAATGAATAGGTTAGAGTCGCACATAAGTATCGACTACTTTAAACACAACTATGCTGAATTTATTTTAGGCTCCTATAATAATGCGCTCTGTATTTGCGACTTTCGTTATCGCACCATGCGCAATACAGTTGATAGGCGTGTTCAACAGTCACTAAATGCAGATTTCGTTGAGCAAACCAGTGATGTAATTGAAATGGCTAAAGTGCAGCTGAACGCCTACTTCACAGGAAAAAGACAGGCCTTCGATATTCCATTGATCATCGCCGGCTCTGATTTTCAAAAGACTGTTTGGCGCGCTCTGCAGAGCATTGATTATGGCTCAACAATTTCGTATAAACAGTTAGCCGCCGCGATTAATAACCCAGATGCTGTCAGAGCAGTAGGCACTGCCAACGGTGCTAATGCACTAGCCATTATTATTCCTTGCCATCGAGTAATTGCTAGCGATGGCACCTTAGGTGGTTATGGGGGTGGTTTATCCCTGAAAAGGCGTCTTTTATCTCTGGAAGAAAAAACCAATCTTTACATTACAACACAAACAAAAGAATGAGTATGAAGTTAACAAAAGTTACAGCCTTAACCATTAGCCATTGCTTTGCCATAACGATTGGATTTGCTGCTGGTATCTATGCACTGCCACTGATACTCGCACCTGAGGCTCCCGATAATATAGCCGTAGCAATCGCGAGTAAAGAACGCCAATTTACCGGTAATTTTTCCCGAGACCGTTTAGATAGTGACGCCTTTCACTGGGGCGAAGGAGAACTATCTGTGGGTAATCAACGTATTTCATTACTAGGGTCTCTAGCCCCAGGACCAGATTATAAACTGTATTTATCCCCCGAATTTGTAGAAACTGAAGCTGCTTTTAACCAGCTAAAATCCTCAATGGCGTTAGTGGGCTCAGTGAAAACATTTGAAAATTTCTTGCTCGATGTGCCATCAAACATAGATATTACTCACTACACTACCGTAGTTATATGGTGCGAGACATTCGGACAATTTATTACCTCAGCAACTTATCAATAATCGATGAGTGATTTGTGGAGGCATCAGTCGTTACCATAGTAGTTACCAAAAGACCTGTGTTAATAACACTGCAAATCATGCGTATCTGCCCACTTTTATATAGAGGAATAAAATGTTTAAGACCATCCGCAGCTCAGCACCTAAGGTTCAACTATTACATGTAACACTTTGCGTAATATGGAACATGGCCGGACTTTGGCAACTATTAAGCGACCTTCAACCTATTGGGCCAACTGCATCAATGACCACCATAGGCTTGCTTATAGTATTTGCAGCAACGCTGGTGTTGAGTGAGCGCAATAATCAATGGGTTCCCTATCTCTTAGTATCGGGATTACTAGGAATTGGAGCTGTAACGGCAATCTTTGGTGCCTTGACAAAAGATCCTTTACTGTGGCCAGCTGAGTTCTGGCGTTATGTCGGTATTGCTATCAACAGTATTGGTGTAGTGGGTTTTGGCTTAGCATTAGCGCACATAAAACACCTAAGAATGTAATCGATAGAGGCCTTTATTAGGCTAACTTTAAAAGGATAAAATATGATTGAGGTTTATCTCAAATACGAATATTGGGTTGCTGCAGTGCAATTATCACTCGCTATGCTAGGTATGGGTGCTGGGCTGCGACTGGCCGATTTTCATCAGGTTATACAGTCGCCAAAGGCAGTAAGCTTGGGTTTGATAATGCAATTAGTAGTAGTGCCGCTCATCGCGTTTGGATTTATTGCCTTTAGTTCGCTGTCCGCCGGTGTAATTATAGGTATTGCCATAATTGCATCTATTCCTGGGGGTACTCTGTCTAATATTTTTACGCTGTTAGCCCGCGGTAGTGTGCCGCTGTCAATAAGTATTACAACGCTGACCTCATTTGCCTGCCTAATAACTACACCATTAATACTAGAGTTTTTGATTGCCGATTTAATGCCGAATAACTTTTCAATGCCAGCTATGCAAATTGCTACTGAGATTGGCTTTTATGTGCTAATACCTCTGTTACTAGGGATGCGCTTTTTAGTCAAATACCCACGTTTTGCTGAGCAATTTTCAACCTTTTGTCTACGAGGCTCTTTGATAGGCATTGCGATAATTGTCGTTGGGTCCGCAGGTGCCGGGCGTCTTGACCCCTCTAATGCATCTTCTTCAGATCTTTTATGGCTGTCGCTGTTTATAGTAAGTCTGGTTGTAGCCGGTATTGTTATCACCAAAACCTTTGGTTTGAGCAAAGCAGACAACAGTGCTGTTGAAATGGAAGTGGTGGTTAGAAACATTAACCTAGGCTTTTTAATCAAAATTTCTCTATTTCCAGTAGTAGCTGGCCAAGCAAATATCACGGCAGACTTGGCACTGATGTCTTTGCTTATTTATGGTGGCTGGCAGTTACTGATGGGCTTTGGACTAATTCTATGGCGCCGTAAGTGAGGCAAAGATCTTTAGGTTATCAACAAAGCGTCGTTTTGAGTCCTTAAAGACTATTACCTACAATGCTAATCCATACCCTTAAGTCCACTCTATACTTCGCTCGGTGTTCTCCATCATTTTCATAAAAGGTAGAGTGACCACCAGTAGCAACTATGTAAACTTCGGCAAAAGTAGATGAGGACTAGCAGGTAAAGATTAAAAGTATCAAGCCAAGCTAGCGGGTTCAATTGCAAGCAAAACCAGTACCGAACCAAAAAGTGACTTGCACAGTCAGTTTATAATTCTTTTCGTCTTTGACCTTTAAGTGTTCTTTTAAGGTGCCAATAAGCCTGCTTATTTAGCTAATAGCCCTTAACAATCGACCCATAGGTTTAGTCCCTAAGTCGTCAGCAAAGGTGTTGTTTTCCCAAGCGGTGTGCCCCCCGATCATAACCAGAGGGACAACGCTATCTGATCGATTAACTAGCTGCTCGTGCTGAAACTCTTCGCGATGGACGCGCTGAACATTACGCTCACCGTCGTAGTTAGCAAGCTGTTCTGGGTCAACGAGGATTAGGTCTGCAATATCACCTTCATTGATGGTCCCGCCAGCTACTCCGAACACGTCTGCGGCATCTTTAGTGAGTCGCTTAACCATGTAGCTTACATCGACATCACCACCTTCAGCAGCTAATTTTAGGCTTCTTAGATTAACATCATAAAACGCCATATTGGTTAGGTGTGCTCCACTGTCATTAAAGCCAGGCAGCAGTTTGGGATTCATAAGGAGTTCGCGCACCACCTTCATATCACGGTTTGCGGTGACAGTACTCCAGCTCAAGTCAGTATCAAAAGTTCTTAGCATTTGCAGCATAAAGTCACCTTCATCCGCGATCCAGAAGAAGTCTTTTTGCACAAGTTTTTGCTCAGCTTTGGTCACAGGTTCAGCGCACTGATCTTGCTTGATAGCAACGACACGATCAAATACTGTCTGAAAGTCCATACCTTGCCAGTTTTTTTGTGGGCATCTATCCACTGTCATATCAGCAAGAGTTCGGTTAAAGGCAAAATCTTCAATGTTAAGCTTGCGCTTTAGTCGATCAAGATTCCATCCTTGCTTTCCGCGCATCCACATAGACTTGAAAGACTTGATATAACCTGGCTCATGCATAATTTTGCGACGCCCTTCGCGGTCTTCAAGATCAGTTTCATTGAGCCGCCTCAGCTCTGGAATTTCCTCTGCGATAGGCGTGATAGCCCCGTCTGACCAAATCTTGAAAGGTGCACCCAGCGCTTGCATATGAAAGTCACCTTGGACTAACCAAGAGTTAAGTACATTTGACAATGTCTTTACCATTTTGGAGAGTTTCCAATTATTGGCAATATCTAGGGCGGCAACCACGGTGGTTTTTAGCGGTC
The DNA here is from genome assembly GCA_003491845.1 of Porticoccaceae bacterium. Taxonomy (GTDB): domain Bacteria; phylum Pseudomonadota; class Gammaproteobacteria; order Pseudomonadales; family Porticoccaceae; genus HTCC2207. The sequence goes on from DNBN01000160.1 coordinate 17,920, forward strand.
TGCCATGTAATCGACCGCTGGTGAGCAAGAAGGTTTTCAACGTCCCTATAACACTATCTTTTGGAGGTGTTGCTTGCCATGTTGAGCCCTGCTCTCTGACTACCTGAGCAAGAGCTTTTAACTCACCATATTTGGCAAATTGGGTTGGAATAGTCTTTTCGCAATGAGGTTGTGCCGCTAAGTAGTGAAACGGTAAAGCATCGGTTGAAAAGCCTGCATAGCCACACTTTAGAGCATCAGAAAGCGTACCTTTCATACTGTTGAGTTCAGCACTAGTAGGATCTCGAGTCACGCTGTTGTCAAAGCCCATAGCATCTATGCGTAGCATTGAATGAGGAAATAACACGGCCACATTAGGACCCAAATTTAGGCTCTCTAAATGGTCCAAGTAGGCTTTCGGAGTGTCCCAGGTGATGTTGTCAGCACAATTTTTAAGGACCGTTTTAGGAATATTTTCAACTCGCGCATAACAGCTAACAATCGGATCATTAGTACCATCGCGCTGTGCACCAAAGGCTAATCCCAAACTACAGTTAGCGATGACTACAGAGGTAGTGCCGTGACGAGTTGACTCAGGCAGGCCAGGAGCAACTTCCAATTCCAAATCATAATGTGTGTGTATATCGAACAGTCCTGGCATCAACCACAGGCCCTCTGCATCGACAACTCGACTTGCATTAGCTTCATTTAAGTTAAGCCCTCGTGCAATAATTCGTCCCTCACTAACCGCCACATCCTCAATAATAGGCATCTCGCCATTATTAAACACTTTTGCATTTCTAATAAGGATATCAATGTTTTGAATCTGTTCGGTCATCACTTAGATCTCTTTTTATGCTATCAATGCTTTTTTAGCATCCTCAACGGGTACCTGGAGGCTCCTAAAAAGGCTTCTGTGCGAAATTGTTTATAATAGTTTACTATTAGCCAAGTATTGCACTAACCGGAAATTCACGTCAAGTATTCAGAAGCCTAAGCCTGCCGATAAAGGCTATTTAGAAAGGAGAGTGCCTCATGTCGTTTAATCCCTCAAACATATCAACTCAAGTTCAGCAATGGCGTCAACGAGGCGAAATTGTGTCACTGCTTGGGCGGTCGATTTTTGTCATTGACGAAGGCAGTCATGATCTACCAGTTATTGTGTTGCTCCATGGATTTCCAACATCGAGCTGGGATTGGCAACCCATATGGGACACTCTTGGAGGAACCTATCGTTTAATTGCTTTAGATATGTTGGGTTTTGGATTTTCCGAAAAACCCAATAACCGAGACTATAGTATTCATGGGCAGGCCGACATTGTGGAAGCCTTAGTCAAGGCCAAGGGCCTTAATCATTTTCATGTATTAGCCCATGATTATGGCGATACAGTAGCCCAGGAATTGCTAGCGCGACAAATAGAGAGTACTGGTGCAGGAATATGGCTTTCCTGCTGCTTCCTTAATGGAGGATTATTTCCAGAAACACATAGGGCGCTGGTAACACAAAAGCTGTTGCTTAGCCCAGTGGGGAGATTTGTTAATCGCTTTACCGGATATTCTAAGTTTAGCCAAAACTTTAGCTCCGTTTTTGGCCGCGACACTAAACCGACTGAACAAAATTTACATGATTTTTGGTGGCTTATTAATATTAATAATGGCAAGCATCTATTCCATAATTTAATCACCTATATGAGAGACAGAATAAATCATCGAGATCGATGGGTAACTGCCTTACAAACGGCTCCTATGCCATTGGCATTGATCAATGGTTCTGTAGACCCAGTTTCTGGCGCTCACATGGTTGCTCGATACAAGACATTGTCATGTCGATTAGATTACTGTGCAGAACTTCCATTAATTGGACACTATCCCCAAGTCGAGGCTCCTAAAGACGTTCTGCAGCATTACAAAATATTTATTGAGAATATCAACAAAGACGAAATGGATGGTAATGGCTCTGGCTAAGCAGACTGCTTACTCAGAGCTAATAAGCTTGTCTACGATAGCAACTGTTGCTGCAATATTAGTCTGAAACATTAGCCTTAAACGGCTAACCTTGAGTTTTTAGCTCTGAGATAGCCTTTAAAACGTTTTTATTGACTCTTCATTGACTAAACTTTATTTTGATAGCAGTCGACAAATAATAAGCGTAAAAAATCTCTACTTTGTTTCATGAAATCCAACAGTTAAAGGGGGCTCTAATATGGGTGGACAGACAATCGTAACATCAACGAATTTTCTTAGTCTCTTATTGCATCGACAACTCAAATGGTTAATCTATACCCTTTTATATTTGCCAAGCGCGGCTTTTGGAGCGGAAACAGGCACACCTTATGTGTCAAATTATGCAGACTTTGGTGATGTAAAAATACACTATGTGACCACTGATCAGTTCAATAATCCCGACAAAAAAGATCAACCTCTGATGCTTTTTTTACATGGTTTTCCACATTTTTGGTACTCCTGGAAAAGCCAACTAAGCGCGTTTGACGATGATTTTAGAGTGGTGGCTATGGATGGTCGCGGCTATAACCTTTCTTCTAAACCCCAGCATATCAGTGACTATAAAATTTCAAAACTAGTTGAGGATGTCAACCAGCTGTCCAAGCAACTTGCACCCAACCAAAAAATCATTTTAATTGGGCATGACTGGGGTGGCTGTTTAGCTTGGGCTTTTGCTCAAAAATATCCAAACAAAGTGGACA
>DNBN01000158.1:0-257 GCA_003491845.1 Porticoccaceae bacterium
GCTACAGATTTCCACATAGTCGTCCACACCGTCTCTGCGACAAAAGTACATGTCTTGACTGACGCCAGTGTTCTGCAGGGAGAAACTGATTTTCCTGCCTTTTTTAGATTTGGGTGATTGGGTGGGTATACGATTTGTTGCGAATAACATGGCAGGCTCCTTTGGTTGTGACGCGGACCAGCACCGCTGATTAGCTCAGACTCAATGGTTAAAATCGAGTCTTTGATCGTGGTGAAAGGTTTTGGTGGTAGTTCTTG
>DNBN01000158.1:587-5148 GCA_003491845.1 Porticoccaceae bacterium
GCTACAGTCTAAATAAATTAGGTTATCTGTCAAATTGCTATCCTCAGAATAGTGGCGGTCCGCGCTGGTCACTGTGGTTACTTTGCTGTATCTTGATTTGAAAAATTATTGGTCATTTTAGTCATCTTACTCTTGCAGATGGTTGTTTCAGGGAGTACAAAAATGCTACACGTCAGCGGAATAGATCACATTAATTTGCAAGTGCGAAATCTCAATGAATCCTGTGATTTTTACTCTTCGTTGCTGGGGTTTGTGCTATTGGAGGATATGCCTGAATCAAAGGGTCGAATTATTGGTAGCGCAACGGCCAAATTGGCTTTGTACGAGAACCCAAATTTGGATAATGAAGACAAGTCTGGCTTTTCTCACATTTCTTTTCACATCAATAATTTTCAGGATTGCGAGGCGTTGTGCAATTCCCTCGATATTGATATCAGTTACGGTGGCGTGGTTGCCTGGCAAAAATCTCGCTCTATCTATATTAAAGATCCCAATGGTTATGAGATAGAGCTTTCTGAGGTCTGGGGTGGCGGACTCTAGAGCGGTTGGTCCTTTGTTCCACTCATCAGAGAAAATGGTGACGCAAGTAAGCAGAGTGACCGTGTAAATTCTGGCGAGCTTCCGTCTTTGTCACGCTTTTTGTGAACGCCGCTGCAGAATCACTGGCACGCCATATTTGGGTCTGGTGGTTAGGCTGATCAGGGGTTTGATGTTAGCGTTTGGAGCGAGATTTAATCTAAATCGTTGGGTAGTCATTGCGATAATAAATACTGCTTCCATCATGGCGAAGTTATTGCCCAGGCACATTCTTGGACCACCACCAAAGGGAATATAGGCGTAGGGATGCTGTTGTTTTTCGGCGTCAGTATCAAACCGGTGAGGGTTAAATATCTCAGGTTGATCCCAGAAATCTGGATGTCTATGAAGTAGATAGGCACTAAACAGCACATCAGAGCCCCCGTTGAGTGAGTAACCGCCTAAGATATCGTCGTTTTCTACATGTCGAGGTAATATTGGCACTGGGGGGTATAGTCGCATCGTTTCTTTAAATACTTTTTGACAGTACGTTAGATTGGCAAAGTCAGCGGAGATGGGGGTTCTACCTGCGAGAACAGTGTCTACTTCATGCTCAATGTTTTCTCTAATGTCTGGGCGTTGGGACACAATGGTCCATAACCAAGACATTGCATTAGCGGTAGTTTCATGTCCTGCAATAAACATGGTCATTGCTTCGTTTCTCAAGTCTTCATCGCTCAGTGGCAGGCCGGTTTCTTCATCGGTAGCGTCCATTAACATTTGTAACAGATCCATGGGTTTTTCATCGCTAACTTTTCGCTGAGCAATAATTCGGTAGATAATGGCATCTAACTTCGCAATAAGTTTTGGGTATTGCTTATTTTTGTGTGTTGGTAGGTTAAAAAGTAGAGGGAAAGGCAAAACCACTCGTTGGTTAGTGGCCTCAAGTAATGGATTAAACGCGTCTGCAACTGTTTGAATGTCTTCTTCTGATAGTGCTGTACTAAAGAGTGCTTTAACGACCACATTTAAGGTAACTTGCATCATTGCATCTGTAGTTTGCAGTGTTTTTTCGATGTCACAAAGGGTTTCCCATTGATCGAGCATCTTTTCAATGCATTCGGTCATAATAGTCGCTAAGTTGGCTATTTTTTTACGGTGAAAATAGGGTTGCACTGATAGTCGTTTACGGCGCCATTCATCGCCCATCGCAGTGAAGGTACTCTCTCCAAGAACCACCTTGACCATTTTAAAACCCACCGTTTTTTTGCTGTAGTTTTTATTGCCACGGGTTAATATTTCTTGTACGAGGTCTGGGTGGTTGACCAAATATACATTTCTTTTTAGCAGATTAAATTGGCTTACCGAGCCATATTCATCGGCGACCGACTGTAACCAATTAACTCGATTGGCGCTGGCTAGTTTAGGCAGGCTGCCAATATATGGGTAGCCTTTTGGGCCTTGCGGTTTTGTGGGCATTACAGGCATACTCTCAGGTGTTAGATCGATTAGGTAGTGGATATAAATTTATTAGTTAATATTACCTAATCATAAAATTGATTGCAACCACACGTGGGTGTTCATGAAAACCAGCGAAAAAATAAAGTGCCAAGCATTGCGGCTTTTTAATGAAAAGGGTGTTGACCATGTTTCTTCTTTAGAAATCAGTCAGGCACTTAATATAAGTTATGGCAACCTAACCTATCACTATAAAAAGAAAGACGACATTGTTTTGGCGCTTTACACCGAGATGCAAGCTGAACTAAACATAGCGATTAATCATCTTGTGCAGTGTCTTTTTGAAGAAACCTTTTATCTCAAGTTGGTTAATGAGATATTTGATGTGATTTGGAAGTATCGGTTTATTTACCTAAATATAAATAGTTTGATGAGTCAGTTTGCTTTTATTCAAAAATCAGAAAAAACATATTCTAATACTCGAGTAAAAATTCTTAATCGAGCTAAAAAGTATTTGATTCAAGAGGGTTACTTAGCACCTGAAGTCAATAATAACTATGACGCATTAATTCAGAACCTTAATATGATTCTTTATGCTTGGATTACTGATGCAAATGTATTTTATGAGGGTGAAGATTCAGCCAAGATACAGGTTTATGTGTCACTTTTTTATCAAGTTGCTTTAACCCATATTACTGAAAAAGGCCTTAAGCTATATGCGCAAATACAGCTGCAACAATAGAGCTATGAATGAGTTTCAGTATAGTTATCCTATTGGATTAAGGTTATCTAGCTAAACCTATTGAAATATTTTTTTAGTCTGTGGCGATATAGTTGTAATCTGTCTTGACGAGTCATTTGTGCACCTAAATGGGTATTAGCCGAAGATTAAAAAGTATCCCGCATTATATGATGCATGCAGTACAAAAGGTGCTGCTAGATTGTTGGTGCGTTCTTGAATATAGCCAAATATGAGTGAGGGGAAGAAGGTTGCCACAGCCCACATGGGCGAGTGACTGGCCAGATGAGCAGCACAAAAAAGAACGCTCGTAATGATATTTGCCATCGACAGTAACCACCATTTTTGTGGCGCTGTTTTGGCAATGATCGGTAGTAATAAACCCCTAAAAAATAGTTCTTCTAGTAGAGGGTAAAGTAAGACAACACTGATCAACAGATGGACATCCCATGTGTTGACAAAGTTGCCTGCAAGGTAAAATGACAGCCACACTGGCAGAGGTGCGATAAAGAGTAAGGCAAATACTCGGTCTTTATAAAATTCACGCATACTAAAATTCTGGACTGGCTAATGTTAAGTGGTGGACATACGCATCGCTTATCAGTGCGCCCATTGAGTATACCCAAATTTAACCCTAAGAGCTGCTATGGCTATGTTAACTTATGTAAATCATTATTTAGGACAATTTTGGCTATATGTCTGTTCTTTGGATGTTAGTGTTTATCCTTCACTTGATTACTTTTCAAGATTTACGTAAGTCTATTGGGTCTGCAATTACTAGCCGTCAGGTCAATATGACTGCAAATGATTAAAATCTGTTGTTAAGCATGCAATTTAATAATAACTCCTTACAATACCCCTAGGTTTTCAGGAGAACATTCAAATGCTGGGTAAAATTATTGGTGGAATTTTTGGCTTTATGCTTGGGTGGGGTGCCTTTGGAGCTATCTTAGGTATATATATCGGCCATCAATTTGACCGCGGTGTAGGCGGATTCTCTCGACCTTTAACTGCCGCTCAGCAACAACTTGTTCAAGATTCGTTTTTTAAAACTGTTTTTAGTTTACTAGGTCATGTTGCCAAAGCTGATGGGCGCGTTTCTAGTAATGAAATTGCTCAAGCTGAGGCGCTGATGAATAAAATGCGGCTTGACTCTGGCAGTCGTCGAAAAGCAATAGAGCTCTTTAAAGCAGGGTCTAGCTCAAGTTTTTCCATAGATAATACGCTGCAAGAATTTATGGCTGTTTGTGGGCGGTACAATAATCTCAAGCGACAGCTGCTTAACTACCTGATTTCACTGGCGATGGCAGACGGTACTTTAGATCAATCTGAGCAGCAGGTTTTAAAGCAGGTGGCGCAGAATTTAGGTTTCAGTGCTGCCCTGTTTGAGCAATTGATTCAGATGATTAAGGCTCAGTCGCAATTTCGTGGCTCTCATACTGGGGGTGGGCGAGGTCAGCCATCTAAAAATCAACTAGCGGATGCTTATAAAGCTCTCGGTGTTACAGCAGATGATTCTGACGGCAATATTAAAAAAGCCTATCGCAAATTGGTAAGCCAAAATCATCCAGACAAATTAATTGGCCAAGGTATGCCCGAAGATATGATCAATTTAGCGACTGAAAAAACCCAAGAAATACAGGCGGCCTATGAATTGATCATTGAGAATCGCAAATAGGGGCTGAAAAAACAAGAAAAGTGCCCACATTGATAATGCTTTGTTGACCTCCTTGGAGAGCCTACCTATAATGCACGTCCTCTCAAGGAGGGGGTGACCTGAAAATATGGGGTCACGGTGTCGGTGCGGGATGGAGCAGTCTGGTAGCTCGTCGGGCTCATAACCCGAAG
>DNBN01000158.1:5350-12410 GCA_003491845.1 Porticoccaceae bacterium
AGCTCGTCGGGCTCATAACCCGAAGGTCGTTGGTTCAAATCCAGCTCCCGCTACCAATTTAGAAACTAGCATTTTCAGTGTTACTGAGGCAAGCGTTCTAGAAAGATACCAATAGTTATGTGCTTAATGTGCCGCGATCTAAGAAGCAATTGTGTTAGGTGGCATTTTAAGAAGTAGAAATGGGGCGTCGCAGATATTTTAGTGGCATTTTCTACGAAGAACATCGCGCCAGTTATGGTGCACATCGAAGAGCCCCATATTGGGGCTTTTCTTTAGGAGTAGATAAATGGGCCAAGGCCCATTTTTTGTTGGTAAGGAGGATCCTATGGCTGTGGCCGAAAGTAAGCTAAAGCAGTTTTTGCAACCGATAGTTGAAGCCTTAGGGTGTCAGCTTTGGGGTGTTGATTTGCAGTCTGGTGCTAGGACCAAGTTACTAAGAGTCTATATTGATAAGGATGATGGTTTAGTTGGTATCGAAGACTGCGAGCGTGTCAGTCGTCAAGCTGGCAGTGTGCTCGACGTTGAGGATGCTATCAAGGGCGAATATATCTTAGAGGTTTCCTCACCAGGTATGGATCGCCCACTCTATGAGTTGGGTCAGTATGAGAAGTATGTAGGAGAAGATATATCAGTCAGACTGAGGTTTCCCTACGAAGGGCGTCGCAATTTTAAAGGCCGTTTGACAGGTATAGATGGCGATGAAATTATTTTGGTGGTAACAGATCATGAGTATCTGTTTCCGGTTGAAGGTATCGAAAAGGCTAACGTGGTTCCTCGTTTTTGAGGCCTGTGGAGTTTAATAAATGAGCAAAGAAATTTTAATGGTTGCAGAAGCCGTATCCAATGAAAAAGGTGTGGATAGAGGTATCATTTTTGAGGCAATTGAGCAGGCGTTGGCAACGGCGACTAAAAAGCGATATGAAGAGGGCGCTAATGTTCGTGTGGTGATCGATCGCGAGACCGGCGACTATGAATCCTTCCGTTGGTGGGACGTCGTAGCTGATGATGAAATGGCCGAACTAGGTACTCAGTTCACAACAGAGGAAGCAATTGAAAAAGACCCTACGTTGAAAGTTGGTGATACTTTTGAGGAGTCCATTGAAAATATCATTTTTGGTAGAATAGCCGCGCAGACAGCCAAACAAGTGATTGTTCAGCGAGTCAAAGATGCAGAGCGTGAAATTATTGTAAACCGCTTTAAGCATCGAGTCGGCGAGCTATTAAATGGAACTGTCAAGAAAGTCACGCGAGATCATATTGTGGTTGATTTTGGTGATAACGCCGAGGGAATGCTTCCGCGAGAGGAGCTTGTTGGTCGCGAGATATTCCGTATTAATGATCGAACGCGCGTTATTTTACTAGGTATTAGAGAAGAAACACGTGGCCCTCAATTGATGGTGTCTCGCGCAACTCCGGACATGCTCGTTCAGCTATTTCAGATTGAAGTGCCGGAAATTTCAGAGGGTATTATTGAGATAAAAGGTGCTGCCAGAGATCCTGGTCAGCGTGCAAAAATTGCGGTCAAAAGTAAAGATGCGCGGATTGATCCAGTAGGTGCCTGTGTTGGTATGCGTGGCGCTCGAGTTCAAGCAGTATCCAATGATCTTGATGATGAGCGGGTTGATATCATCTTATGGGATGATAACCCTGCACAGCTAGTTATTAATGCAATGGCTCCTGCGGAAGTTGAATCGTTGATTGTGGATGAAGATGCTCATTCTATGGACGTTGCTGTTAATTCTGACAACCTAGCTCAGGCTATTGGCAAAGGTGGACAGAATGTTCGACTCGCGTCTGAACTCACCGGTTGGGCTATTAATGTGATGACCGTTGAAGATGCTCTTGAAAAGCAAGAAGCTGAGTCATCTAACTTTGTTGAAAGTTTAATGGCTGCCCTAGATGTTGATGAAGATGTGGCAGTTGTTTTGGTTGAAGAAGGCTTTACGAGTATTGAAGAAGTAGCTTATGTGCCCCTAGAGGAGATGAGCGCTATTGAAGGCTTTGATGAAGATATTGCTGAAGAGCTTCGCGCGCGCGCGAAAGATGCTTTATTAACTCGTGCGTTGGCTAGCGAAGAACAACTAAGTACGGTTGAACCAGCAGAAGATTTATTGACAATGGAAGGTATGGATAAAGCATTGGCTTATAAACTTACTGCAAAGAGTATCATCACCATGGAAGATCTTGCTGAACAAGCGGTAGACGACCTCATGGATATTGATGATATGGATGAAGAAAGAGCAGCAGCATTAATTATGACTGCGCGTGCACCTTGGTTTGCAGATCAAGGCGAATAAATAATCGGGTAGTAATAGAGGATTACCGATGGCTGAAGTTACAGTAACTGAATTAGCAAAGACCGTGGGCGCATCTGTTGATCGTTTGCTATTGCAAATGAAAGAAGCAGGTTTATCTCATAGTTCAGCGGATGCTATGGTCTCAGATGATGAAAAGCAGACCTTATTAGGCTATCTTAAAGGTCTTCATGGCGAAACCTCGGCTGAGCCGAAGAAAATTACTCTTCGGCGTAAAACCGTTAGTACTTTGCGTACAGGCAATCGCAAAACAGTCAATATTGAAGTTCGTAAAAAGCGTACTTATGTCAAACGCTCAGATGAAGATATACAGATCCAGGCAGATCTAGAAGTTGAAGCCAAAGCACAGCAAGAAATGGAAACTGCGATAGAGCCTATTGTTGAGCCTGTTGTTGAACCGATTGTTGAGCCGGTGGTTGAATCTGTAGTTGAGTCTGTTACCGACGTTCCCAAAGAGTCTGCTGCTGAGCCTGTCTTTAAAAGAAGCTCCGGAACCGATGATGTTGAAGAGCGGCGTTTAGCTGCGATAGCGAATCGTAGAAAAGCAGAGAACGATTTACGTCTTGCTACAGAACAAAAAGAGAGAGAAAAGCTAGAAGAGGTTGCTAGAAAAGCTGCAGAGGAGGCCTCTGCACTGGCCAGCGAAGAAGCGAAAAAAGCGGGTAAGACAACTAAGCAAGTTGTTACCCCTGCATCTGAGCCAGTCCAAGATAAAGGTCGTCGTCATGGCAAACCTGTAGATGATGATGAGGATAAATTAGCTAAGAAAGCTAAAAAGCCACTCGGCAAGCCGGGTAAGAAAAAAGGTCGTTTGCGTCTTGATGATGGCGATGATCGAGGTCAGAAAAATCGCCTCAAAACATCTGGAATTGTACTTAAAGTAGACAACAAGCATACGTTCAAAAAGCCAGTAGATAAGAAAACCCTAGAGGTTGCGATTCCTGAAGAACTGACAGTGAGTGAACTTGCTGGAAAAATGTCTTTAAAATCTGGCTTAGTGATCAAAGAATTGATGAAGTTGGGCGTGATGGCCAACATCAACCAAGTGATTGATCAAGAGACTGCATTTCTAGTCGTAGAAGAATTAGGTCATCGGCCTGTGGCTGCGGTGGAAGATACCGTTGAAGATGAACTAACCAAACACTTTGAGACGATTGAAAGTGAGGTTGATGGTCAGCCCAGAGCGCCTATTGTTACTGTTATGGGCCATGTGGACCACGGTAAGACATCCTTGTTGGATCGAATTAAAAAAACCCATGTAGCATCTGGTGAGGCTGGTGGCATCACCCAGCATATCGGCGCTTATCATGTTAATACGCCCAAGGGTATGGTGACATTTTTAGATACTCCAGGGCACGCAGCGTTTACTGCAATGCGTGCTCGTGGAGCGCAGGCAACAGATATTGTGATTTTGGTTGTAGCTGCAGATGATGGTGTTATGCCGCAAACCGAAGAAGCCATTCAACATGCGCGTGCTGCAGGTGTTCCTTTGGTGGTTGCGATCAATAAAATGGATAAAGAAGGCGCTGATCCGGAACGAGTTACCAGTGAACTGGGCTCTAAGGATGTTATTCCTGAGGAGTGGGGTGGCGATACTCAGTTTATGAAGGTGTCTGCAGAAACCGGTGATGGTATTGAAGACTTGCTCGAAGCTGTTCTACTACAGGCTGAGTTACTAGAGCTGAAGGCGCCAGTGAATGTGCCTGCTCGTGGTGTGATTGTAGAAGCTCGCGTTGATAAGGGGCGTGGAATTGTTGCAACAGCGCTGGTCCAGCAAGGCACATTGGCCAAGGGCGACTTTATGTTGGCCGGTGAAAGTGTTGGTAAGATACGTGCGATGACCAATGAGTTGAAGCAGCCTATCACAGAGGCTGGTCCTTCTATACCAGTAGAAATATTGGGTTTAGATGAGGCCCCAAATGCAGGCGATGAGTTCTTTGTAGTTGCCGATGAGCGCAAGGCAAAAGAAATTGCTGAATTGCGGGTAACTAAGTCTCGTCATGACAGAATGTCCCGTCAGCAAGCGGCTAAATTAGAGAATATGTTCTCTGATATGAGCAGTGAGAAGGTCAGTAGGCTCAATCTAATTGTTAAAACAGACGTTCGAGGCTCATTAGAGGCAATTAATAGTGCTTTAAATGATTTTGCTACGGATGAGGTTGCCGTCAACATAGTCGCATCTGGCGTTGGTGGCATTACCGAGTCTGATATCAATTTGGCGTTGACCACTGGGGCTATCGTTCTTGGATTTAACGTAAGAGCGGGAGGATCGGCTAAAGCGTTGGCTGAGAAAGAGAGTATTGAATTACGGTACTACAGCATTATTTATAATCTGCTAGATGAAGTTAAGCTTGCTCTTTCAGGTATGTTAGCGCCTGAAACACGAGAGGAAATTGTTGGAATTGCTGAAGTTCGAGATGTGTTTAGATCACCAAAGTTTGGTGCTATTGCCGGCTGTATGGTTATTGAAGGTTCAGTGTTCCGAAACAAGCCGATTCGCGTGCTACGTGATGATGTAGTGATTTATCAAGGTGAACTTGAATCGTTGCGCCGCTTCAAAGATGAGGCCAGCGACGTAAGAAATGGTATGGAATGTGGTATCGGTGTTAAAGACTACAACGACGTTAAATCAGGTGATCTCATTGAAGTATACAATGTTACACAGGTGGAACGTTCACTTTGATCTCGCTCACCATTAATTTTTAATTAGGCTTAGTAAAGACTGATATGCCAAGAGAATTTACCAGAGCAGAGCGGGTTTCAGATGCTGTTCAGCAAGAACTGGCAGTGCTTATTCGTGAGGAGGTGCGAGATCCTCGAGTGGGTATGGTCAGTGTCACTGGAGTTGATGTGAGTCGTGACCTAGCTTATGCTAAAATACACGTTACATTTGTCGGTGATAAAGATCAGGACGAGATAGACAAGGCCATGGGAGCATTAAACGGTGCCTCTGGTTATCTTCGTAAACGCCTTGCCGCTAGCATTAAGTTGAGAATTACCCCAAAGCTTGTATTTCTTTTCGATGAAAGTGGCCGTCGAGGTCAGCATATCTCTGCACTAATAGATTATGCTATGTCCACTCAGAGCAATGATGATAGTGATTTAGATGATCTTTCAATGGATACCAAAGGCTCTTAGATTTGGCACGCAGACGTAATAGAGGTCGTCCTATAAACGGGATTTTTTTGCTCGACAAACCTCTGGGCTTATCCTCAAATCAGGCACTGCAAAGCGTTAAGCATTTGTTCGATGCGAATAAGGCTGGGCACACAGGCAGTTTGGACCCTCTTGCCACCGGTGTACTGCCCATTTGTTTGGGTGAGGCAACTAAGTTCAGTCAATTTTTGTTGGACTCAGATAAGCATTATAAGAGCACTTTCACCCTTGGGGTTGCCACCGAGACAGGAGACTGTGATGGTGATATTCGTCAACAGCAAGACGCTTCAAGCATCACTCGAGCACATATTGATCTCGCGCTAGAGTCTTTTAGAGGACCAATCGAGCAGATTCCTTCTATGTATTCAGCGCTTAAGCATAATGGTCAGCCGCTTTATAAACTTGCTCGTCAGGGTATTGAAGTTGAGCGTGAGGCGAGATCGATCACTATTTTTAAGTATGATGTTTTAGATTTTCGTCCAGGAGCACTTGCTGAGTTAGATGTTCAAGTTCATGTCAGTAAGGGCACTTATGTGCGTAGTTTGGCTGAAGATCTTGGGGCCATGCTTGGTTGTGGTGCGCACGTAAGTGCTTTACATCGTAATATTGCCGGTCCCTTTACGGATGAGCAGACAATGACGTTGGACGAGCTAAAAAAACATCGACAAATAGTAGATTTACAAGGGATGGATGAGCTTTTAAAACCAATGGAAATTGCCGTAGCGGATAGGATGGCGGTTGAATTATCAGAGGTTGTCTCGGGCTACTTTCAACTCGGTCAGCCGGTAATGTCAAATCATGCCTTCCGTAATGGGCAAGAAGGCGATATAGTGCGCGTGTTTCGCGAGGGTGGCGACTTTTTAGGTGTCGGTGAGATTAACCGAGATGGTCAAGTAGCCCCGAAAAGGCTAGTAGTAGAGACCCATTAGCTGCAATCATTTGGGTTGTTAGGGCAATATAGTATTTAGCATGGAGTCCTAAATGGGGGTCATGTGATAAGGTCTGGCGTTAGATTGCCAGAAATCAACTTAGGCTGTCTGTAAATATGCGCGGGCAAGCCTGAATTTTTTAAACTCGCATATTGGAGTAAGTTATCATGGCACTAAGTGCAGAAGAGAAAGCAGTAATCGTCGCTGAATATGGTACCTGTGAGAACGACACAGGATCCCCCGAGGTGCAGGTTGCATTGCTAACAGTAAACATCAACAAGCTACAGGGCCATTTCGGAGATCATAAGAAAGATCATCATTCGCGTCGCGGTCTTATTCGTATGGTTAATCAGCGTCGTAAATTACTTGACTATCTGAAGAGTAAAAATGTCGAGCGCTATAGTCAGCTTATTAAAAAGCTTGGTTTACGTCGATAAGTGTTCATGATGCGGCTCCTATGAAGGGGCCGCATTGTTTTCAACTATCACAAAAAAAGTTCGTCTGACAACGATTCTTGTACCTATGCTGATCGAGTTACTTATAACAATCACTTTTCAGTTGGTTGTTATAAGTAACCCGAGCAGCGAACTTTCAGAATCCAAGTAAGGCGTTTTAAGGTAAATTACAAAGGTAAAATTATGAATCCTTTAATTAAGAAAT
>DNBN01000038.1:0-3512 GCA_003491845.1 Porticoccaceae bacterium
TTTTGCTCCGTAGCGGCCCATTAAACGTTGTGCCCATAGGGGATTCGTTGGTATTAGGTGTTCTGCGGTAAACTCTGGGCGAACAAACATACGGTGGTCAGTTACCACGGTGGGTGTAGGCAGTTGCTCTGCCGCAGCGGCTAAGGCATCAAGAGCTATTAGCCTAAAGGTGGTAAGTTTTCCACCGCTAACGGTTATTAGGCCATGGTCAGACCAAACAGCATGATCCCGCCGCTCTTTAGAGGGATCTTTCCCTTGGTCGGCGCCAATCACTGGGCGAACTCCGGCCCAAGAGGACAAAATATCAGTTCGACTCAGCTGATTATTGGGAAATTGCCGATTGAAGCCGTTAAGCAAGTACTCAATTTCTTGGTCTGAAATGCTTGCTTCGATATCTAAATCTTCTTTATGATCTAAGTCGGTGGTTCCCAGCACGGTGGTGCCTTCCCATGGGTACACATAGACGCCACGCTTGTCATCCTGATGTAAAAAAGTCATTACGTTGGTTACAGGATATAACGATTGTGCAAAAATCAAGTGACTGCCACGCAGTGGCCTTATGCGTTTGTCGTCGGTAAATTCATTGCGTAACCGGTCAGCCCAGGCACCTGTAGCATTGATTACCGCAGCTGCACTAAGGTCGATAGTGTTACCTGTGTCAGACTCTTCAATGGTGACTCCAGCAGTTTGACCATTTTTTAATACTAGGTTTTTAACCTTGGTGTAATTTAGGGCGTGGGCGCCATTTTCAATACTGTCTTGAATGACACGCATGACCAAGCGCGAATCATCTACCATGGCGTCTGTGTAGTAGCTAGCCCCTTTGAGTTGGGTTGTATCTAGTCCAGGAAATTGCGCTAAAAGTTCATTGTTTTTGCAGTATCGATGATCTTTGATTCCGGCAAGAAAATCATAGATTGCCAAAATGATACTCATCGCAAGTCGTCCGGGAAATAGGCCTTTGCGAAAGGTAAAGTAAAAGGCAATTCTGTCTACCAATCCCGGTGCTTCTGTAAGTAAACGCTCTCGCTCTTCTACAGATTCTTTGGTCAGTTTAAGATCGCCAGCGGCTAGATAGCGAAGGCCGCCATGAACCATTTTTGAGGATCTGCTAGAGGTTCCCCAAGAAAAATCTTGTTGTTCTAATAATAGGGCTCTGTAGCCTCTACGACGTGCTTCACGAAGCACTCCGGCTCCGGTGATACCTCCGCCCACCACGATAATGTCCCAGTCCAGATATTCGCCGGCCCGCATTTTTGCAAGCATTTCTTGGCGATTTGTAAATCCATTGATCATGGGTTAATGACCTCGTGTTGGCAGTAGTTTTCCCGGATTCATCTGACCTTTTGGGTCAAACAGCACACAAAGGCTGTTAATCGCAGCCATACCTAAATCGCCTTTTTCTGCAGCCAGGTAGTCTTTGTGATCTCTGCCAACACCATGTTGGTGGCTAATTGTGCCACCGTGGGCAACTATTTGTTCTGCTCCCGCTTTTTTTAGTTTTTGCCAGCGCTGCATACCTGTTTCATAGCTATCACCAAGACGAAATAAATAAGTAGTGTATATGCTTGATCCCTGGCCATAAACGTGTGAAAGATGAGTGTAGGCGTGAACTTGCTCGTTTTCATCTGCCAGTGCGATGCGTATAGCTTGCTCTATGTTTTCTGCCGCCTCGGGAACCTTAGACCAATCTACAGCGGTTTCCATAGTATCTGCGGCATAGCCTTCAGCACCTAAGGGGTCACGCAGATACGGCGCTCGGAAGCGCCCATGAGCCCAGTTATCTCCCAAACCCGATTGGTCGGCGACGCCGCCATGTGCTGCGCAGTAATCTAGAGCCATTTGATGTGCAGCAGCACAGTGACGTTCAGAACCGGTGACCCCAAAGGTCATCATTACCTTGCCTGCACCTATGCCTTTTTCCGCTAACGCTTGCTCAAGGGCAACAACACCGCTGCTATCCTCACCGGCACCCATATACAGTAGACTAGTGGTTTCCAACGGGTTACTCAGACGTACCATAGACAGCGCAACTCGTTGTTGAATTAGCGCCCGAGCGGCATCAATTCCGACCTCCCATGAGGGGAAAAACATCACCTGAAACGCCTCTTTTTCCGGAAGTGGCGTAACGCGCACGATGACATCGGTAATAATGCCCATACGGCCCTCAGAACCCAGTATCATTTGGCGAATGTCTGGGCCTGCAGATGAAGCAGGAATTGTAGGTATAGCTAGCGTACCGGTCATGGTTTCAATACTACCACCGGCAAACATGTTTTCAATTCGCCCATAATGTAGTGACTGCTGACCGCTCGATCGACTAGCTACCCAGCCACCCACGGTAGAGAGTTCCCATGATTGTGGAAAATGACCAAGGGTATAGCCCCGCTCCTTTAGCGCTTGCTCAACCAAAGGACCTGGAGTACCAGCACCAAAGGTAGCTAGTTGACTCTCAGGATCAAGATGCAGAAGACGGTTCATTTTACCCATATCGATGGTTAACACCGGTTTTTCACTCTGCTCTGGATTGATATGCCCCACCACCGATGTACCGCCGCCGTAGGGTATTACTACAATGCCGTATTCATTTGCATGGGCAAGAAGCTCGCGCACCTCGCCAGATGTCTGTGGAAATGCAACACCATCTGGAAAGGTGTTTACTTTGCCGCTGTGCATATCCAACCAATCGGGCAGACTTTGTCCCCGCGCATGCCGCACTCGCACTTCTGGATCGGTGTTGATTAATGGATGGGCTTCTAACCGAGAAGCTGGAACCTTAGCAATCACATCTTTTAGAGTTGCTTGTGGAAGTGCTTTTCCGGGGCCCACCAATGCTTGCAGAAGTAAACGTAAGCCGCTGTTTAACTGCATGGTCAATTCGCTGTCTTCGTTTCCCCAGCCGTTCCATAATCGCATTGTAGTTGTCCTATTATATTCTTATTTAATTAGTAATTTTATGAACACCAGTATATCGCTGTAGCAGTGAAAACATTGAAATGTAGGGTATACTTGCCGTTATATTAACCCTTGGTTGAAGATTAGTCGCTGTCAATTTCTGACACTATGGTCACTATTTCGGTCAGCGATAGTGCTTGGTATAAATACATGAATACACCTTCTAATAGCGGTCTTGCATCGGTGCCAGCAGTAACGCAATATTTGCGAGCTGCCGAAGCCCTAGATGTTGATTATGAACCATTGCTAACACAGGTAGGAATAGACCGAAAAGTACTCACGGATATTAATAAACATATTTCTAGTCAGGCGATGGAGAACCTTCTAGCTTTATTAATAGAGGCTAGTGGCGATCCTTGTTTTGGACTTCGTTCAGCACAGTTTGTAGAGCCAGCCTCGTATAGTGTATTGGGCTATATTTCAATGAATTGCTCTTCACTAAGGATGATTCAAGCAAAAATACCCATGTACGAAAAGATTGTCGGTGACATGGGAGTTACCTCTGTAGAGGTCAGCAATGGCATGGTTTTACAGCGTTGGAGCTGCCATTTTAAAAA
>DNBN01000038.1:3848-4390 GCA_003491845.1 Porticoccaceae bacterium
GCCCAACGATTTCTCAACTTTAAAGGTTGGCACAGCGTATGGTTTGAGCATTCAGGTCCTTCTGATCCCATGCTAGTAAAGGAATACACTGATGTATTTGATTGTGAAGTGTTGTTTAATCAGCCTGCTAGTGGTTTTCGTTTTTTAGAAAGTGCTCTTGATGAACTATTTCCTCAAGCTAACGAACAACTTCTGCAGATGTTACTGGATCATGCAACAACCATTCTTGCGAATTTGGACCAGTCGCAGGTTGTGGCGCAGAAGGTTAAAAATTTGCTGCGCTTGGTATTGAAGCAGCGGACGCCGTCCAGTGGAATAATCGCCGAGATGTTGGGTATGAGCAGTCGCACATTGCAGCGCAAGTTGGGTGAAGAGGGCACCAGTTATAAAGACCTGCTCAATGAGTTGCGTGTTGAGTTGGCGCTTTACTATTTGCAAAACACCGACTTATCGCTGGAATCCATAGCCTATCAATTGGGTTACGCCGAGGCGCGGTCATTCTACCGAGGTTTTAAACAGTGGACAGGTCGCACCGCGGGGTC
>DNBN01000038.1:4716-5802 GCA_003491845.1 Porticoccaceae bacterium
TCATTTGCTCACGTGCTCCGATGAATCTGTGGACGTCAACATTACCCATGGGGAGAGGATCAGATTTGCTGGGTATAAGGTAAATGTTTCTAATATAAATTTGATTGCTGTACTAGTAGACAGTTATCTCCCGCATTAAATCGTAGCAGCCTTGGCTCAGTGTTACATGCACTGTAATACAGGACAGAGTGGTGATGACGCAATTAAATTGATGCGATATATATTGTTACTCTGCTTAACTCATGGATAGAGAGGAGTGTATAAAATGGATTTTTATACTAGAAATTACTTACGCGTATTGATCTTTTCCCCAGTAATCATCTTGTCAAGTTTAGGCGCAGAACATGCCTCAGCAAGAGGTGGCGGTGCCCCCAATGGTTGTGAAAATGGCTGTAATATTAATGAGGTTGTCACAACGAGTTACCAGTGAAAGGGTAGTATGGTTCTGACATTCCAGAATGGTACGACTTCATGGCTCTCAAACGTTCTATCTTCGGGTCCACGGGCAGGGCAACCCGGCAACAATGCTATTCCTCCCATTACCATGGACGAGATAATAGCGATTGGTGAAAAGATAGTGGATCCAAACGAAGAAAGGGACGACAGTTGGTATTTGCAAACTCGAGATGAGATAGGCTATTGGCTAACAAGGAAATTAGGAAAGGGACCTAAAAAGGCGAGACTCAAATTCTTTAAAGAAATCATTGACATGTTGTTCGATGAAGATGACGAGGTTCTCTTGTACAACTACTGCGACACAAGGGTAGAAGCGACTCCTGGATGGACCCTAAAGGGAAGCAGGCAAAACTTTGTGTACACAGAATTTTTAAATGGTAACGTAAACTTTAATGATATACCTACAATCCCCGGGGCTAGCGATGAGCTTAACGTGGTATTTGCAAATGGCGCAGGCACTTATGTCCATGATTTGATGGCTTTCTACCAAACAGGTCAGATAGTTCAGGAGCTTAATTGGATTTATCTTTAAGTGGGTTGTGGTCAATAGTTAATTACTTTGTACGATGACTATAATTGTTGTAACGCAAATTGTTGTAACCCAGTGATATGGAGTGAAGTCAATGAAAG
>DNBN01000064.1 GCA_003491845.1 Porticoccaceae bacterium
AAAGGGCCTCTGCTAGTTTCAACTAAGCTTGCGCTCAAAGTTGCGGCCATCACCTCAACAGTGGCAAATCTGATGGGAAATCTTAACGAAGCCTCTCCAGCAACCGTGGCCCAGCTCGCTACCAAAAGTTGGTTTTCCATAAAAAAAGCCGAGCATATTCTTGGCTGGAAACCTGAAATAAGCTTTGATGAAGGAATGCAACGCTCTAAAAAATGGGCCTCAGATAACGGACTTTTAGACAAATAACAGGTACTATTTTTCACAAAAATCAACAGGAGTAATTATGTCTAAAAATCTAATGGACGTAGTAAATTTTGCTAACAGCTCGGCAAAAAAAGAGCACTATGCAACGTCAAAGGATCGCTTGGTTAGAGGTAATCCTGAGCAAAATAACACTCTTCACTTCTCTGCAGGGGAAAAATTCTTCGTCGGTGAATGGGGGGCAGAGATTGGTTGCTGGAACGTTAACTATACAGAGAACGAGTATTTTCAAATTCTTAGTGGCAAATCAATTTTACGTGATACACAAGGTAATGAACTAATCCTTGTTGCTGGTGATAAAATTTGTGTTCCCGCAGGATTCCAAGGCGAATGGGAAGTAATAGAACCGACACAAAAAATATATGCGATTTATGAAGCCTAAAACCTATGAAAGTTCCCCTTTTTCATCTCTTAGCGCACCACAACAAGTGTCCATGTTCACCTAAAGCCTAAAAATTACGCCCATCAAAGGTAGTCAAAACTATTTACCAAGGTGTACTTAATTATAACTACGTGCAACACTATGGAAAGCTTGAAAATCAATTATCGAAAATAAGGTTGTCACTATGCCCAGATTGTCACTGCCGCTTGCGTTACTTATCCTCGTTCAAATCGGTTGTAGTAATGAGTCTGATGAGACAAAAAATTCAACAGACTTCGATTTATCGCTACTCAATCGAGCCCAAACTATTCATGCTAATGCGTTGACCATAGATGCTCATGCCGATATTGAAATACCTGGTAAACCTTCAATGTATGTTGGTGCTGATGGACTGTCTAAAGTAACTCCAAAAAAAATGCAAAAAGGTGGTATGGACGCGGTTGTCATGTCTCTCGCCGTGGGTCCGATGCCAAGAACGCCCCAAGGTTACAGCAATGCCAAAACTATCGCGCAAACAAAACTTTCAGCAGTGAAAGCCTTGGTCGAATACCCAGCTAATAATACCGTCATCGCAAAAACCACTGATGAGTTATTATCGGCACACGCCAACGGCAAGTCAGCACTTATTCTTGGTTTTCAAAATGCATTGATTTTAGGCACAGAAATTAACTATATCGACTCCTTATATAAATCAGGAGTCAGAGTATTTGCGCTAACTCACATGGGCCACAACGACTTTGCAGACTCATCAAGAACCTTGTTTGATGGAGACACTGGCACCCGCGAGCCCGACGCCGAACACGAAGGTTTGTCAGTATTAGGTAAAAATGCCGTGAGAAAAATAAATCAACTCGGTGGCATTATGGATATCTCTCAATTATCTACTGACGCCGCTATGCAAGTTATGGCACTTTCCACAACTCCTGTCATTGCGAGTCACTCTAATGTTAAAGCTCTAACCAATGTCAGTAGAAATTTATCTGATGAAGAAATTGATCGTATTGGACAAACTAATGGGGTTATTCATATAGCACCTTTCAGAGGTTACCTGTTTGATTCTGCCGATCCAGAAATGGATGCCAATATTCGCAAAATCAGGCGTGAATCAGGCATTGATGAATCTTATTTGTATCCCTTTGAACTGTATTGGGAAATTGATGACCCAGTCATCAAAAAAGATTTTTTAACTCGTACTAGCGCACTGTTAGGCCCCATAGGGATAGAAGAAATGCTCGATCATGTTGACTACATTGTAAAACGCATAGGTATTGACCATGTCGGTATTGGCACCGACTTCAACCATGGTAGTGGTATTATTGGCTTCAACGACGCTAGCGAGGCACTAAATGTCACCGTCGAGTTACTCAAACGTGGTTACAGTGAAGAGGATATTACTAAGATCTGGGGTGGCAACTTTATGCGTGTTTGGAAAAAGGCCGAAACCGTAAAAAGATAGTCGCGCGTTTTTTACGCAACATCTGACTGATTTAAAAAACCGCACATTCAACGTTACAGAAAAGAAAAATAAAACAATGAAGAATGACCAATGAAAGACTGCTAACGCAGCTCTTCAATATTTTATCCTTGCTTATTACTTGGTCTTGTCTAAAGCATTAAGCCAAGACCAATTCCCTTGGCCTACAGCGTTCTCAATCTCATCGGCAAGCTCAATTATTTCGTCAAATTCCTGCGGATAATTATTAAACTGAAAGACCTCCAATGCTCCCTGATTAGCCTCTTCTCTCGATCTAAATGATGCCTCTAGCATAGACTTTTTACTATACCGCCATCTCAATAATGTGAACGCCTCCCTGTACTTTTTTTCAAGATCAACATCTACGGGGTATGAGCCAGCATCCATTAGATAACTCTCAGCCATACGGAAAACAGCATAAAAGTATTCCGGATAGTCAACCGCATAGTCGTGGGCCTTGGTTAATCTTTTTACCACTTCATCAAAAGGAACCAATCCGCCAGCCTCAGTATGGACAGCTAAATTTAGTACCGGATGAGTCTCCCCTTCACTGTTGGGCTGAAGAGCCAGATCAATCAATTCTAAAACTCTGTCGTAATTGGTTATTTCTTCATGCCCCAGATAGTTTCTTAACGCATGACACTGCCCTACAATAACCATGATCTCCTTATGCCTTCTACTTGAGATCTCGTTTAACGGCCGAGAGGCTAGGTGTCGATCAAGTTCTGCCTGCGAATCAAAGTAAACTGGAGTGGCGTTACACAACTGACGCCACTCCAATATCTTGGCTCGGTTCTCCATCGCGTCCATATCTTTTTCATACTGTTGATAGGCCTGTAAAAGATCTGCTGATTCCTGTTGGTAGGCCGCAAGAGCGCTCTCCAACGAGCCATAATCAATAGCTTTGCCGCTGAGCTCATCAATGGGCGGGCCTGCACTCATGGATATTGCCGCATCACCCATAGATGGCGAGGTATCATCAGACACGTCCGTTGGTGGCGTTAATGGCTCCACATTAACGCTACTCTCGTGATTTTTATTAGTTTTATTACCTCTG
>DNBN01000291.1:0-1146 GCA_003491845.1 Porticoccaceae bacterium
AGTGGAACATCATGAAGGGATTGCCGATGTTTTCCAACCATTCGATACTATGATTATTGTTCTGCTTGAAGCATTGATGCCAACCCACCTCACCCACGGGATTGGTGGTCACTGGTGCACCTAGAGCCCTACTAATTAATTGTCCACCTAAGCAGTGCCCCAAAACCGGTATATTTGCTTGTAGTGCTGAGTGAATAAGAGCAATCTCTTGCTTGATCCAAGGAATATCATCATTGGCACTCATGACTCCGCCCATAAAGACTAGCCCCGCCATACTCTCGTCCAACTGAGGTATAGCCTCACCTTGGTAGCTGCGAACAATACGGTAGGGAATCCCTTTTTTATAAAGATAGTCAGCAATATAGCCCGGGTGCTCATCATCCATGTGTAAGAAAATCAGCACTTGTCTCGTCATTACATCACCTAGATTGCATCAAGCATTTTGTACCACATCATGCCTACCGCCATGGCTGGACGCCGCAGTAACTTCCCACCCGGCCAAGGTAGGTGGAACATTTTATTCATTAAATCAAACCGATAAGAGTCACCATCAACAGCCTCAGCAAGAATTCGACCAGCCATATGCGTGGGGGCAACGCCGTGACCAGAGTAGCCAGTGACGTAAAGTACATTGCTGTTTTTGATGCGACCAATTTGAGGCATTCTTCGAACACTTATCGCCATATTGCCAGCCCACTTATAGTCAATTCGTACATTACGCAAAGCAGGAAAAACTTTAGCCATTTTCGACCGCATAACTTCTTCGGCGTTGGCTGGCTCGAGACCGGTATAATTTGAAAGTCCACCAAAAAGGAGGCGTTTGTCAGCAGAGAGGCGATAATAATCTAGCGCAGTTCTGGAATCACAGACCGCAACATCTTTCACCATGCACTGCGCCACTTGCTCTTTTGACAGGGGCTCTGTAGCAATAATAACACTGGTGGATGGCAATACTCGATCATCCAAACGAGGAACTAAATCACCCATATATGCGTTACCACACAAAATTACCTTGTCTGCCGTAATCTGTCCCTTCTCAGTTTTGACCACAGGACGATCGGTATACTGAATATCAATAACCCTAGACTGTTCAAAGATTTGAGCACCCATTTGTTCGGCAGCTCGCGCTTCACCTATACATAAATT
>DNBN01000291.1:1441-3500 GCA_003491845.1 Porticoccaceae bacterium
ACATAGTCTTTCATCTGCTGCCGATCAAGAAGCTTTATGGCTGGCTCTTCTTCCGCCCACTGCTGATAATCTTTTAAGTGGCGTTTTTTCAGTGCCACCTCACAGTAGCCCCATTTTAAATCGCAGTCGATGTTGTATTTCTCAATACGCTCCTTAACGATATCAACACACTCAGAACTCATTTTTTCTACGGTATCGACACCTTCATCACCGATATTCATTCGAAATGCGCTAGGGTTGTGTCCAAACCCTCCGATAATCTGGCCACCATTTCGACCCGAGGCTCCCCAACTGATTCGGTTTGCCTCTATTAAGGCTACCTTGTAGCCACGCTCACAGAGTTCAACAGCAGTAGAGACACCACTAAAACCGGCACCCACAATGACAATCTCTACATCAAGATTATCCTCTAATTGAGGATAATCGGTCTGCCAATTGGCGGACGCTGCATAATAAGAAAGGGCATGTTCACTGGTGTCTGCTGTGGCTTTTAAAAACATTGGCAAATCCTTTTGTGGTTTAGCTTGCTTGTACTTGTGACAAACCCTTTAAATACCAAGTCACAAACTCATTCAGTGTAGATTCATGCTCTGGGTGAAAAGGGCCGGGTTCGAAAAACTGTGAATTAACACCTTCACTATTCCTAGTGATAATAAATTCATCTTCAAGGGTTGTGTGATGCCACAACCAAGTGAGGTCCTCTTTGTTGTAATCAGTACCTTCTTCAGCATCCCCGTTGACATACCATACCAACTCCATATCTGTCTCGGTGATACTGCGGGGAATAAAACGATAAAGGACACAGTGGTCTGGGTAGTTCAACATAAATGTTAGTGGCCCCATCTGAAAATCTCCGGCGCCCCCGTCATACCCTTTCATATTGCCCATCAAAGGTGCCACTGGCTTGCCATCTTTACTACCCGATTGCATACCCTCATAGAGTGCGTAGCGGCTGTGGTAAGAGCAGGCTCCAAAATCAGCAGCATCGTTATAATAGCCATAGTATTCATTGGCAATACCGGAGACACCTGTGGCCTCTTCGGCTCTAGCCCACATGGCTTCATTAATTGGTTTCACTTTATGCGCTAATGCTTGGAGTGTGTGTAGTTTGGCGTAGTGTTTGTGGGAGCTGGCACAGTGGTAACACTCCAAATAATTCTCTAAACACAACTTCCAGTTAGCATTCACACGATAGGTTTCCGCGTGTGCAACTTTTGCGTTCTCTAGGTCATAGGCACCAAGCTGATCCTTAATATGTGACAACGGCTTAACAAAATCTGGCGCATCAGGATTACAATTGATAAAAATCATGCCCTGAAATAAGACCAGCCTCACCTGTTTTAACGAATAATCCTTTGGATTAAACCCTTCCAAAACATGCATGTCACGGGCTGCCTTTAACGAACCATCAGTACCATAACCCCAACCATGATAAGGGCAGACAAAAGCACGACGATTTCCCTTGGCCTCTTCGCACACTCTCGCGCCCCGATGGCGACAAATATTGTGCATTGCTCGAACTTCACCCTCGTGATCTCGGCAGATAATGATGGAATCTTCACCGATATCAAATAAGAAATAATCACCCTTCTCAGTAACTTGACTAATGTGTCCAGCGTAAAGCCAACTTTTGAAAATAATGTGCTCAAGTTCCGACTGATAAGTAACATGAGAGCGATAAAAATACGGATCCATCGCAAAACCAGGCGTATTAAGCTGTATTGCAGCTTTTTCAACCATTTTTTGTTGCGTGTCTAAAACATCCGTTGCGATAAATTTCATAATCACTTCCTACTTCTAGAAACAGTTAGTCGACCTCTTATTTCTGGAACTATACAATATTTCGTTAAATGAGCATATAGTTGATTAAATGATTATTTAATGCTGCTTTATATTCAGCCAACTACATGGCCCGGAGGTACCATTCATAGTCAACGTTTGATACTTGAGCGGTAAATTGCTCGCATTCCCCTCTGCGCACTGTGCCAAACAGACGACAATAATCTTGACCCAGATATTGCGGTAACACAGCACTGCTATCAAACTCATCCAAGGCTAA
>DNBN01000291.1:3825-4440 GCA_003491845.1 Porticoccaceae bacterium
GCAACGCGGTGCTCAACTCTGCAGTCTTCGTGGCCTGAAACGGGTATGCGCAGAGCAACATCTCGATGGTTATAGCCCCAATTAGGCGTGAGTGGCGCAAAATTCCCAGGAATCAGACGGCGGTAAGAATTTGCATTGGGCGCAAATATTGCCATGGCATCACCCATTGTCTCTGCTAGACCTCCAATAGCGTGTCGCAGCTTGTCAGATATTGCCGGCACATCAGAGGAGCTTGGATTTGCAAAAATATTCGAACCCTCTGCGTCATATAAACTGAAGTGAACATGCAAACCGCTACCAGGAACATCCATGAAGGGCTTCGCCATAAAAGTCGCCGCCATGCCATGCTCCCTGGCCACTCCTTTTACGATGCGTTTAAGTAGTATGGCGTGATCGCAAGCGGACACTGGATCGTCCACATGATGCAGATTAATTTCAAACTGGCCAGGAGAAAATTCAGAATGCACTGTTGTCATAGGTACATTTTGTACCTCACATGCTTTGCGAACATCTTCAAGAAATGCATCGTTATCCCAAAGGTCTTCAGGCATAGCATATTGGGTACCAGGTTGATCAATTTGGGTTCCTGGAATCTTACCTAACAAAGGCTCTGGT
>DNBN01000291.1:4760-6023 GCA_003491845.1 Porticoccaceae bacterium
TGCAAGGGCTGAAGGGCCTTGATCAATATATTACGGGAATCAAATAAAGCTGCGCTCCCATCCAACTCGGTGAAGGTAGCAAGCACTTGTGCAGTATCAGATTTGAGCCATGTAATCGGCGCTAAAGTATTAGCAATTGGATGTATCAACTTGTCAGGGTCGCCCTCTAGACCAGCAAAATCGACTTCATCACAAAATTCGCCACGAACATTAAGCAAGGTAGTTGACGCAGGGCCTTTAACGCCATGACGAAAAAAAGTACCAAATTCTCCACGAGGAATACGTTTACAACGAACAATGCCATTCATATCTGGCATCAATATCTCGAGCATATTGATCTCTGGATATTCCTTTATAAACTGATCTAACTCTGACTCATTTGCTATATTCATTATAAATTCCCGACTTTTCGTCCATTTAGTTCTTCTGTTCCTGCACTACCAAAGCATCTAATCCAATACAGCCTTTAACACCCAGTCGCACTGGGTTTATATCAATTTCTACCACACTATCAGAAAGGGCGAGTGCGATGGCCGACATTTTGGCTGCCACATCGCAATAACTATCTATGTCCAGAGGTGAGCCACCGCGGACTCCCTCAAGTAATGGATACATAGACAGTGATTTCAGTACCCTTTTTACCTCCGCCGAATCAAAGGGCGGTAACATAACCGCGACATCACTGAGAATTTCTGCGTAAATACCACCAAATCCTACCACCACGGTGGGACCAAACTGTTCGTCCCGACTGACACCTAAAATCATCTCAACGCCGTTGTTGTCAGCCATCGGTGCAACGGTAACAGCAGGACCCAGACGTTGGAGCAAGTCTTCGTAAGCATCTTGCAGTTGAGGCTGATCAGAGATATTTAGTATCACACCCCCAACCTCAGTTTTATGATCTATTCCCTGCACCGCTGTTTTTAATACCAGCGGGAATCCTACATTTAAAACGGCTGTTTGGAGCTCATCCAGACTACTCACTTCAAGACTCTGTATCATGGGTATTCCAAAATCTCTCAACAGCTCACTCGCTAGGCTTTCGGATACATAATCACAGTCTTGTAACTGGCGCTTCCAATAATCAACCTTTTGCTGATCCGTAACGTCACACTTCATGACCGCACGTTGCTGAAAGTCACGGTACGCCAATAAACAGCGGGCGCCCACCAAAAACTGTGTAACGCCATCAATCACCGGTAGCCCCTGATAGGTGGAACTTATGGCCAATTCATCAGCCCCACTACCTTGCCTATTGGCAAC
>DNBN01000287.1 GCA_003491845.1 Porticoccaceae bacterium
GTAATAGAAATCTCTTCCAAGGCGACCGCCAAATAAAACAAAATAACACCTCTAAAGAATACATCAGCGTCGAAAATTATCAGCACATAATAAGCAGGAGCAATACACAGAGCCGCTAACTTAGCCCCCAGTGTATGGTAACTTGGATAAACACCAAATCTTGCTAAGGCAAAAAGTAGAGGAACAATAAAAGACATTGTTGCTGAAAAAAGAAACAGCGCTTGCTTGTCATATATTTGCGGCCAAATATAGTACAAACTAAATATCATAACCCCGTAGGTAAGTGCATCACCCCAACTATCAAGTTTGGCCCCTAGGTCTGTAACGTCGTTCAGCTTGCGTGCTAAATAGCCATCAAGAATATCAGTTACTAACGATACTGAGAGAACCCATAAAAAGGCGACCCCCTTTCCATTAATAGCTAACCAAATCAAAACCGGCACTAATGACAGGCGAGCAATTGAAAGTAAGTTAGGCATTGTTAGTATTTTCATACTTACTCACTTCATCTAGCAGATTGGTTCAATGCTATACAGGTTTCCACCAAAGGGTCATATAGCGAGTAATTAACATCGCCTAATTATTAGAAAAAAGATAAATTCTGTCAAACCCAATGCGCCGATCTAAGTATCTTAAGCTCATTGATTTAAACCACGCTGACGTACTATTTCGAACAAGCAAACACCTGTCGCCACAGACACATTTAAACTTTCCACCTCGCCAGCCATCGGCAGTCTAGCCAAAAAATCACATTGCTTGGCAGTAAGTTTTCTCATCCCATCACCTTCTGCTCCCATCACAAGCACGATAGGACCAGTTAAACTCAAATCGTATAGAGACTGTTCTGAATCACCCGCAGCACCAACAGCCCAAATCCCTAATTGTTGCAAGCTATCTAATGTCCTGGTTAGGTTGGTGACTGTGACCAAAGGGACTGATTCAGCTGCACCACAGGCAACCTTTTGCACGACAGGGGTCAAACCCACCGAATTATCCTTAGGCACTATTATAGCATGAACGCCGGCAGCATCAGCTGATCGCAAGCAAGCTCCTAAATTATGCGGATCAGTCACGCCATCAAGCATCACAAAAAAACTATTGGCCCCCTGCTGTTCGGCGAGTGTTAGTAAAAAAGATTCATCATAAGTCTCACCAGGCGCACACAGAGCTGCAACACCTTGGTGGCGCCCGGACACCTTTGCATCAAGCTTTTTTAACGCTATCGGCTGTATAACAACGCCATGTTGCTCAGCTAAATTGCGAATCTTCTGAAGACGATCATCACGACGACCGCTTTGAACATGTATTTCAACCACTCGTTGAGGGGCCGATTTCAGCATGGCTTGAACAGCATGTATGCCATAAATCCAATCCACAGGCGTCTCCTTTAAACATGATTTTATTGATGGTTTATTGCGCATTGTAACGGCTTTAGGCACACTTCGGTTATGTATATCAACTTACCATTAAAAATAACGAGATTTTCAACCTTTGCCAATATGACAAACTCTACAGACCTACCTATATCATGCAATGAATTCACCTCTGCAGGGCTTTTTCGCCGCATGGCTGCACTGGTCTATGATCTGTTTTTACTTGCCGCTATCGTCATGGCCTATGCTTTAGTGGTCATCACACCGCTGAGAATGGCTTTTTATGGGATGCCGCAAGAAAATGGTGACTGGCTTGGATTTCCCATTTGGCTGCAAATTGTAATCATGTTTGGACTAAGCTTTGTCTTGATTAGTTACTACTGGCTCTGTTGGCGAAAACAAGGTCAATCCATGGGGATGAAAGCATGGCGACTGAAACTTATACAGAACAGCGGTGAACTTGCTACAAATCAACAGTGCTGGTTGCGGGCTGCATTGGCACCATTGTCATTAGCCCTTTTTGGCATTGGTTACCTATGGTGTTTATTACCGCCTAATAAAGAATGCATTCATGATCGTATTACTGGAACTAAGGTTGTGGTAGTTCCCAAAATTGCCAGCTAAAAACAGGATATATAACCATGGCTTCAGCGCATTTTATTCTTGCCATAGATCAAGGCACCACCTCTTCAAGAAGTATATTATTTGATCAAAATTTTTCAATCGCCGCGCAATCACAACAAGAATTTAATCAATATTTTCCTTCATCTGGTTGGGTAGAGCATGATCCTGATGACATATGGATCAGTACACTAGAGACTTGCAGAGAAGTTGTGATGATTGCGAGGGCAGCATCTATCCCAATTGCGGCTATTGGCATTACCAATCAAAGAGAAACTACTCTGGTTTGGGACAAAATAACAGGCAGACCAATATACAACGCTATCGTTTGGCAAGACAGACGAACTGCTAATCTTTGCCAAAAACTAAAAGATGAGTATGTGGAGCCGCTTATTATTGAGAAAACAGGCCTTTTATTGGATCCCTATTTTTCAGCTACTAAAATCGCTTGGATTCTAGACAATGTCGATGGTGCGAGAGATCGAGCCAAACGCGGAGAATTGGCCTTTGGTACCGTGGATACATGGCTCTTATGGCAGCTCACCGAGGGTAAGACACATGCTACCGATGCCACTAATGCATCCAGAACGATGCTTTATAATATTCACAAAAAGTGCTGGGATGAGGATCTTTTAAAGTTATTTGACATTCCTAAAAGTATGCTTCCGAAAATCAATAACTGTGGTGATAATTTTGGTGTAACACATTTACTGGGTGATGCAATACCAATCACTGGTGTTGCCGGTGACCAGCAGGCAGCCAGTATCGGTCAAGCCTGTTTCGATATTGGCATGATGAAATCAACCTACGGTACAGGCTGCTTTGCGCTTCTCAATACCGGAGCGACCGCGGTAAAATCGAAAAATCGATTACTCACCACAGTGGCCTATCAGTTAAACGGGCAAACTACCTATGCACTGGAGGGTTCAATTTTTGTTGCCGGAGCTGCCGTACAGTGGCTTAGAGATGGACTTGGTATCATCAAGTCTGCCCAACAGAGCGGAGACTTGGCGACTCAAGCAGACACAAATCAAAATGTGTACATGGTACCTGCATTTACAGGATTGGGAGCACCATGGTGGGACCCTGATGCACGAGGGGCATTGTTTGGTTTAACCAGAAACACCGGTCCCGCTGAGATAGCGAAAGCAGCGCTTGAATCCGTATGTTTTCAAACACTGGATCTGATGAATGCAATGAATGCAGACTGGGAACAAGGACAGAAAACAGTCTTACGAGTAGATGGGGGAATGGTAACTAGCGATTGGACAATGCAATGTTTAGCCGATATTTTGCAAGTTCCAGTGGAGCGACCAAAGATCACAGAAACAACAGCTCTAGGAGCGGCTTGGCTTGCAGCATCAACCGTTGGCGTCTGGCCAGATCAAAGTGCTTTCGCCAAAGTTTGGGCATGCGAGAGACGCTTTGATTCCTGCATGGACAGATCATTGCGAGAGCAAAAAATCTCAGGCTGGAATCAAGCGATAAGTCGACTAACCATTTCGGCGTAAAAGGTATACCCCCATCACTAAGCACAATAAAATAGGAACGATAACCGCATATAGGACAGGAAGTTCAAAGACAATGCTAAACGGGCCGAGTAAATCCTGTAGTGTTTTAAAACTGACACCTATCACCACTCCAATAAAAACTCGAAATCCCATCGTAGCCTCACGGAGAGGCCCAAAAACAAAAGAAACTCCCACCAACACTAGACCTAAAATTACCATCGGTTGAAATAGTTTTCGCCAGTAGGCTAACTCATAAACAGCTATATCCGCCCCCTGCTGCTGTAGAAAGGCAATATGGTTAGAAAGTGTCTTGATTGGTAGAGAAGAAGGCGGC
>DNBN01000185.1 GCA_003491845.1 Porticoccaceae bacterium
TAATTTATTAACTATAGCGAGGAAAGCAGGGGGTCTTTGAGTATTCCCCCTGCAGCTAACCGGGCTCGTTTAGCTGGCACTGCCTGACAGTGAGCCATTAACTAGTTTACTACAGGTGCCCTTGGCTAAATAGATCCATTCCCCATTGTCACCGTCCATCTTGGACTGGCCGGCGCAGCTGTGCGTTTTGCTAACATTGGCACAGTCATTTTTTCCCGCTTTAGCTACGCCGTAACATTTTTCCATGCTTTTTTTTGCTGCAGTAGCCTCAGTACTAGATAGACTTATAACACCAACTACGGCAATTAAAGCTGCTGTTGGAATAATTAGTTTTGTTTTGTTGCTCATATCTTTCTCCAAAATAGTAATAGTTAAAATCAAGTGCGATGTTCTAGGATCTATTCGTTTTATTTTTAGTAAACATTACAATTTATCTGGAGCGCTACCACTTAAGCAGTTTTTGTCCGAACATCAGGCCTACCATGGTTAAAATGATTACAGGGGAATAACACCACACTAGCACATCGGCGAAGCTCTGGGCTTGTCCGACAATGCGCATCAAAAAGTGACCACAGGCGCTAGCAGATAGTAATGCCAAGGACCCAGCAAACTTTAGTTGGGTCGGTGATCCTTGACTCATTTGCCACATTAAAAAGCTGGCCGTGGGTATGGCACCTGCAATGACGCCAAATGAAATGTAAGAAAGCGACGGAGTTGTTACAGATACTATTAAGGCATTTAGGCTAACTCCGCCAAGCTGCCATATTACCATTCCTAGGACAACCACAAGAAAAGGCAAGACGACTGCAGGAGATCTCCCGATAGCTCTTGGGACTGAAAATCTTACGCTGGCAATACCTGCAAAAAAAATAAGTATTACAGACAGCGCCATTTCTATGGAATAACTCAGAAGAGTTACTTGATAATACCAGTCTGATCGAAGGCCCATGACGGCAATTACAAGACCTAGATAGACAGTTAAAAACAGTATTACCAAGCGGCTTCGCGACGCTATATCAAATACAGTAGGTTGTGTGTCTGCTGCATCTTCAACTAAAGACTTAATGAACTCATTTTCTTCATTCATGCTGTGTATTCACCTTTGATCTTATGCGCTTTATCGCACGATGGGCTGTGGTACGAACATTGGATACCGATATATTCAACGCAGTCGATACTTCCTGGGCCGAATTCCCATTTACGTACAGCATTTCAATGATTCTTCGTTGCTGGGGCACTAAATATGACAATAATTTTTGACCAAGATTTCGATATTCCCACTCTAAATGAGGGTCTGTGGCTAAATCTCTCTCATCAGAGTCATTCATATCTTGGGTAATATTCCTTCGTGTACGGTAGTAAGCTCGTAGGTAGTCTTGAAATCTATAGTTAAAAATAGCGTAAAGCCAGGGGAAAATCGGCTTTTTAAGATCGAAAGTATGTCTCGCATTATGCACCGAGATAAGTATTTCTTGAGTAAGATCGTCTAGATCGCTGGCGTTTTGCAGTCTATGGGAGAGGTATCCTCGTGCCATAGACTCAACCAAGATAAGTAGTTTTTGATAGTGTGATTGATCACCATTCTGAGCAAGAACCATCGCCTGGTGGGCTTCAGCTTCGCCGAGTAAGGTCGCCTTATCGTTTATCTTTGAGAGACTCAAGTCTAGTTGCTTACCAGTAAATTAAATATCAAAAGTGTAATCTAAAAAGAGAGTTTTGTAATGTTTTTGATAAAACTGGCGAAATACTTCGCTTACTAGACTCATTAAGGGGATTAAAATTGAATCAGGTTTATAGGATATACATTCAGACTAATGAATTACTCATACAATTTACCAACATAGCAGTACTGCTTATTAGATTTTGGGTGGCCAAGATATTTTTATTTGCCGGTCTTACTAAAATTGATAATTGGGACAGCACACTGATGTTATTTGAGTATGAATACGCAGTTCCATTTATACCTGTTGCGATGGCTGCGTTCTTGGCGACATTCTTTGAATTGGTTATGCCGATATTACTTTTCGCGGGGTTATTTACAAGACTGGCAACTGTCCCTCTGTTAGTGATCACCGCTGTGATTGAATTCACCTATGGTTCGTTCCCTGAACATGTCTACTGGGCACTGCTTTTGGGTCTTTTAGTGACCTTCGGCGCTGGACGATATTCTGCAGACCATTACGTTGTAGACCCTTGGTTATCTAGGCACTAGGTACTTTTTTCAAGACAAAAAAACCCACTGCTGATATCCAGAGTGGGTTTTTTCGTGACTGCATTGTCGATTTAGGCTACATCGACGATTTGTTCAGCAGCAATTAATTTACCTTGCTCGGCTGACTTTTGAAATGAAGCTATCTGATCAAAATTCATATATTTATATATCTCAGATGACATGGCGTCTATTTTTTCGGCATAACTCATGTATTCTGCAACCGTTGGTAACCGACCTAAAATACCACCCACAGATGCTAGCTCAGCACTGGCCAAATAGACATTTGCACCGTCACCTAGTCGGTTGGGAAAGTTTCTTGTTGACGTGGAAAGAACCGTAGCACCAGCTAGCACTCGAGCTTGGTTTCCCATACACAGAGAACATCCGGGCATCTCAGTGCGGGCACCAACTTTGCCGTAAATATTATAGTAACCTTCTTCCATAAGTGTGTGAGCATCCATCCTTGTTGGAGGGCAAATCCAAAATCGAGAGTCAACGGTACCTGCATCATCCAATAGTTTACCTGCTGCTCTAAAGTGTCCTATGTTGGTCATGCAAGAGCCAATAAAAATTTCATCAACGTTATTGCCAGAAACTTCGGAGAGTAATTTTGCATCATCAGGGTCATTAGGGCAGCACACTATTGGCTCAACAATATCGGCAAGATCAATTTCGATAACAGCGGCATATTCAGCATCGACATCGGCTTCCATTAAATGCGGATTGGCCACCCATTCTTCCATCTTACGCACGCGCCGCTCAAGGGTTCTGACATCGCCATAGCCCTCAGCAATCATCCACCGAAGCAAAGTCACATTAGAGTTAAGGTATTCAGTAACGGACGCTTCACTAAGTTTGATCGTACAGCCTGCGGCTGAACGTTCTGCCGAGGCATCTGATAACTCAAAAGCTTGTTCAACGGTGAGTTCGTCAATACCTTCAATTTCAAGAATCCGTCCAGAGAAAAAGTTTTTCTTGCCTTTCTTTTCAACCGTAAGTAGTCCTTCTTTAATGCCATAGTAAGGAATTGCATGAACCAGATCTCGTAGCGTTATGCCAGGCTGCATTTTGCCTTTAAATCGAACTAATACTGATTCTGGCATATCTAAAGGCATAACCCCGGTAGCAGCGGCAAAGGCTACAAGACCTGAACCGCCTGGGAACGAAATTCCCATGGGAAAACGAGTGTGCGAGTCTCCACCAGTACCAACGGTATCAGGCAGTAGCATACGATTTAACCAGCTATGAATAATGCCATCGCCGGGACGAAGAGAGACACCGCCACGGTTCATGATGAAATCCGGCAAAGAGTGTTGGGTGTCTATATCTACAGGTTTTGGATAGGCTGCAGTATGACAGAAAGACTGCATTACCAAATCTGTTGAGAATCCAAGACAGGCAAGATCTTTAAGTTCATCGCGTGTCATGGGTCCAGTGGTGTCCTGAGAGCCCACAGTAGTCATTTTCGGTTCGCAGTATGTACCTGGACGAATCCCCACTGTCCCACAGGCTTTACCGACCATCTTTTGCGCCAACGTGTAACCGGCATCAGATTTGATTGGTGTCGTCGGATGACGGAACGCATCGGAAGGGGGTAGGCCCATATGTTCTCTGGCGCGTTGTGTTAATCCACGACCGATAATGAGATTGATACGCCCATCAGCTTGAACCTCATCTAAAATGACCTCTGACTTATGCTCAAATTCACAAATTAACTTCCCGGATTCATCAAGAATTTTTCCCTCATAGGGAAGTATTTCAATGATATCGCCATTATCAATGTCATCCACCGGGGCTTCAAATACCAGTGCGCCAGCATCTTCCATGGTGTTAAAGAATATGGGTGCAACTTTACTTCCAAAACAAATGCCGCCAGAACGTTTGTTAGGGACACCAGGCATATCCTCACCGAAAAACCAAAGCACCGAGTTGGTCGCTGATTTTCGCGAGGAGCCAGTACCAACAACATCACCAATAAAGGCTACGGGTAAACCGCGCGCCCTCAATGCATCAATTTGTGACATTGGACCTGTAACGCCATGCTCTTCAGGGTGCATGCCATCGCGTGTCATTTTAAACATTGCACGGGCATGGAGTGGAATGTCCGGACGCGACCAAGCATCCTGCGCAGGGCTTAGATCATC
The DNA here is from genome assembly GCA_003491845.1 of Porticoccaceae bacterium. Taxonomy (GTDB): domain Bacteria; phylum Pseudomonadota; class Gammaproteobacteria; order Pseudomonadales; family Porticoccaceae; genus HTCC2207. The sequence continues at coordinate 4,357 of DNBN01000185.1, forward strand.
AGTATTTATTTCGCCCGTGGCTTTAAACACAACTACTTTTGTGCTTTGAGGTACAGGGTCACTGGAGGTAAACCATTCTGCATCAGCCCAAGACTGCATAACGGCCTTTGCTGATATATTGCCCGCATCGGCCTTTTCAGCTACATCATGAAAGGCATCAAATACCAGTAGCGTAGTTTTTAGGACCTCAGCAGCTTGTTCAGCAAGCTCATCGTCTTCAAGCAGCGATACTAGTGTTGCGACATTGTAGCCACCGTGCATATTTCCCAGAAGGGTTACCGCAGCAGATCGATTAATTAGCGGCGATGAAATCTCTTGGTTGACAACAGCGCTTAAAAATCCAGCCTTTACATAAGCTGCTTCATCAACTCCAGGTGGCACACGATTTGTAATAAGATCCAGTAGAAAAGCTTCCTCACCTGCGGGAGGGTTCTTTAGTAACTCAACGAGTCCTGCTGTCCATTCTGCATCCAAGGCCTTGGGTGGTATATTTAGTAGTTGACGCTCAGCAACATGAGCGCGATAGGGTTCTAGCACGGTATGCTTCTCCTTTGAACTTAATGTTTAGATAGTTTTTGGCGTTGGATTGCCATTATTTTGCAGACGATTATACGGTAAATTGTAATTTTGTTACAGGTTTATACGGCATACCCAACATAAGCAAAAGTGGATAATATAATGTGGCCTGGTGGACTGTTGCAGTGTTTTTATCGAGCCTTCTCTCTGATAGACTGTTAGCCTAGTAACCTGGGTCTAAAAAAGTCGCAATAATGCTGTTCAATTCGCTCGCTTGCACCAGTCAAGTAGTAGATGCTACAAACTTAAACGGATAAAATACAACCTATGTTGAAGTCTAAGTTGCGGCTCAAGGCGCTAAACATGATGCTTATGCAGCGATACTCATTGATTTGGGATTGCTGTTGTGACCATGGTCTGCTCGGAATGTCTTTGCTGCAAAAGCATCAGGCAGAAAAAGTTATTTTTGTTGATATTTTAGCGCATCAGATGAACACTCTCGAGACGAAGCTGACTAAGTATTTTCCGTTAAATCAGTTTGACTGGGAGGTTAGATGTCAGGATGTTAAGACTGTTATTGTGCCTGATGTTGCACCTCAGTTGTTCATTATTGCTGGGGTTGGTGCCTTTCAAACCATTGAGTTTATAAAGAGTCTCTACGCGTCTGCACAAGGGGTAGAGTTTGATCTTCTGGTGTGCACTGTTCACGGCAGTCACGCCGTAAGACAAGCGTTGATTAGACTTGGATTTAAGTTAAAGTCTGAGCGTATTATTGTTGAAAATAATCGGTTTTATGAGGGGTTATATGTCTCTACGGTAGGTGATGAGAGAATTGTAAGTACCGGAAACACCATGTGGAATTGGTCAGACCCACTACATCAGAAATACTGGGAAAAACTGATAAATCACTATACAAAGAAAGCGGCCACTGATCCAGACCAATTTCAGCCAGTGCTAGCACAGTATACTTCGTTAACGCAAAAAGGTACTGATTGTTATCAACCGAATGCCAGCTTAGTTTAGAGGTGCTAGCAGCATCAGCAAAACTATTAATTGCTCAACTTAAAGATAAAAAACTATGACAGATATTACTCATATTGAAGCATTTCTAGCTTGCCCAACACCAGATTTGTGGCTTGAAAATGCCCTATGCAATCAAACCATTATGCTAATCGATCATGCGAACTGTGAAAAAAAAGCCGCTAGCACAGCACTTAATTTGATTTATCGCTATACCGATAATTTT
>DNBN01000165.1:0-246 GCA_003491845.1 Porticoccaceae bacterium
TTTTCTTAAACATAAGTGGGGCCTCCAACTGGCCAAGTTACGAGTATCTCGGGATCACTATTGACGAGAGTATACATGCCCACACTTCGGAAATGAATAGTTTTGTAATAGTTTTTTAACTTTAAACCGCGCCAAGGTAACAAAAAACATGGTTTTAAATCAATTAACAGCCGTCAAAACACTGAATAGGCTAATAGCAAAAAATACATTTAACAACTTTCCCCCAACAATTAATCCATATACCTT
>DNBN01000165.1:460-1794 GCA_003491845.1 Porticoccaceae bacterium
TTTAACAACTTTCCCCCAACCATTAATCCATATACCTTTGGCATCATCCCAACTTAAGCTGTATACCGAAATCACCCTCTAGGGGAGTTAATCTGTATTTTCGTTTTTTACTCGACAAGTCAACAACCCGAGTTTTAAACTAGGTGCAGATGAAACCGGTTATATAAATCTGAAACTTAGTAGCGTAGAGCCCCAAAACACAAGGAAAACAATGTCCACAAAAATAACGGCAGATTGGCTAAAATGGATAAAAGTTAACATTGCCAATGGCCAAGACAGAAACCATCTTTTCAATATACTGTTAGGTGAAGGCTTTAGTTATGAGGCCATTGCTGAAGCCATGCAGTTTAGCCCTACACCAGAAGATTGTCTGAATCCGCAATGGCAAAACTGGCTGACTGATAATATAGCCAACGGTATAGATAAAAACATACTATTTAAAATATGTATCGATGAAGGCTTCAGCTTCAGCACCATTGAGCAAGCTATGAATTTTTCACCGACCACTCCCCTGGAAGAAGTGAACAATCCGCTGACAAATTCTGCCGCTCAAAGTGGTGAGACTATAGATCTTACATCACTTTTTATCCCCAATGCAGAGACTCATCACATTGGGCTAGCACGCATCTTTTGCCTGCATAATTTTTTAACTAATGCCGAATGTCGTGCGTTGAGAGCTGAACTATTGCTGCACATTAACAATAGTCAGTTAGATGGGATTGAGCTTGATCAGAACTTACAACTAGGGGGTATTTGCAATCTGAATACCAATTCAAATGAGTTAATTGCTGATATTGACCGGCGTATTTGTAATTTAGTAGCCATTGATTCGTCATTTGGTGAGGACCTACAAGGAACGCACTGCAATACAGACCCCGAAATAAACAGATTTTTCGAGGCCATTGAAAAAAGCGAGCTGAAATCAGACAATGAGGGCCTAGGCATTAGATCTGTTGGGGTAACAATTTACCTTAATGACGTGACCGAGGGAGGTGAAATGGTATTTACCGATACTGAACTTTCCTTCACCCCAGCAGCAGGAAAAGTTGTCATTTGGTCTACTGAAGATTCAGATAATCCAACTATTTGCCCAATAAAACGTCGAAGTCAACCAGTAATCAAGGGTTACAAAGCGGCAATAACGAAATGGTTTCGCAACCAAAGCAAACTGCCTAACCCACCACCTATGTATAATCGTGACGCCAACGAAATCATACCTGCATACACCAAAGCAGGTTTTATCAAACAGTCACTACCGGATATTTTGTTCAGTAAAATAAAACGTTTTTACACCGAAAATAGCGCCACCATATCCGAAGAAACAGTAGCTGGGG
>DNBN01000165.1:1980-6156 GCA_003491845.1 Porticoccaceae bacterium
CCGAAAATAGCGCCACCATATCTGAAGAAACAGTAGCTGGGGATTATATTTTGAAAGGCAAAGGCTCAAAGGTCAATGGCAGCTCACTGATAGACTTATCTGATGATCTTCGTAATGAAATTCATGACCAACTGAAAACAAGCATGGAAAGATGGAGTGGCCAAGATTTACTACCCACCTATGTCTATGGTATCCGCATCTATCACCGCGGTGCTATTTTGCGACCTCACAGGGACAGGCTAGCCACACATATCATCGGAGCCATAATTAATGTTGCCCAAGATGTTGATGAAGACTGGCCACTGATTATTTATGATCACCAGCATCGAGAGCACAGCGTTATATTAAAACCTGGAGACGTTGTTTTTTACGAGAGCGGCACGCTTATCCATGGTCGACCAAGCCCGCTTAATGGCAACTCGTTTGCCAATGTTTTCTGCCACTGTAAGCCTGTAAACTATGTACCAAGGCCAACCATCACTAACTAAAGTCCACAAATAAAAAACGGTAAAGCGAAGCTAAAAATACTACTTTAGCGGTGATAAATTTGACAGCGACATTGTGGCCTTTACTTGCTGATTAAGAATAGTAATCAATACCATAGCTCTACTATTGCCATCAGTCTGGCAGAATACTGCATTTAGCCCACGAAAAGGCCCGTCGACAACCTGCATTTTTTCGCCCACTTTGGGCATGCTAGATACCACCACATTAGCGTTCTGTTCGACCCGCTCACGAAGTTGCTCCACCAGTCCTTCGTGAACAGCAATAGGTGCGCCTGCTGAAGTGACAAAATGGCTAACACCGCGGGTACAACGCACACTAGTAGCCGATATAGAAGAATCTTCCAGTCGCACAAACAAATACCGAGGGAACAACACCTCCAGACTCTGAACGCGCCGCCCACGGGCGATTTTCTCAACCAACACCATAGGGCAAAAAGACACAACACCCTGTCGATCTAGGTTTTCAGCAGCACGTAGCTCTTGCTTGGACTTTGTTTGCAGTAAAAACCACTGGGCATGATCACTTTTATCGGTAGCCATTTCTACGCTTCGGCGCTCTCTAAAATGGCTAAAATGTCCTGTTCCCGAGCTTTCATTAGAACGTGATCACCGCGGGTTTCTAGATTAAGCCGCACTAAGGGCTCGGTATTACTCATACGCAAATTAAACCGCCACTGAGCAAACTCCATAGACACACCATCAGTTTCATTAACAACCAAAGCATCTGCCTCATAATGTGCGCGCACCCGAGCAATGGCCGCCGCTGGATCAGCAATAGACCGATTGATTTCACCAGGTGATGGATAGGCGGCCATCATTGCCTCAACTAACTGTGAAAGGCTCTTGCCACTGGAACTAATGAGTTCCATCACTAACAACCAAGGCACCATGCCGCTATCACAATAGAAAAAATCTTTAAAATAATGGTGAGCACTCATCTCACCACCATAAACCGCATCCTCCGCACGCATGCGCTCCTTAATAAATGCATGACCAGTCTTCGACTGAATCGCCTCGCCACCATTTTTGGCTACAACATCAACCGTGTTCCACGTTAACCGAGGATCATGCACAATTTTTGCACCGGGATTTTTGAGCAAAAAAGCCTCGGCTAACAAGCCGACAATATAATAACCTTCGATGAACTGACCTTTTTCATCAACTAAAAAGCAACGATCAAAGTCACCGTCCCATGCAATACCCATGTCCGCGCCATGATCTAATACCTCATTGATGGTTGAGGCACGGTTTTCATGCAATATAGGATTAGGTATACCGTTGGGAAATGTCCCGTCAGGCTGATTATTAATCTTAACAAAATCAACGGCAACACCAAGCGCTGCAAAACGTGCCTCTAACGCGTCAACTACAGGGCCTGCAGCACCATTGCCGGCATTCATCACCAACTTCATGGGCTTAATTGTCTTTAAATCAACATAGTCACAAAGATGGTCAATATAATCATCAATAATAGACATCTGTTTATAGCTACCTCGATCTGCCGCTGCAACAGGAGATAAGTTGTTAGCTTCCGCAAGTGCTTTTATATCTAAAAGGCCAGTATCTGAGCTCACTGGTCGAGACCCTTCACGGATCGGCTTCATTCCGTTAAAGTCAATGGGATTATGGCTAGCAGTGACCTCTATACCACCCCCAGCATGTAAATGTGAGGTAGCAAAATAAACCTGTTCAGTACCCACCATACCTATATCTATAACATCACTGCCGGCATCACGAATGCCTTCGCTAAGAGCCTGCTTAAGAGACTCACTGGTCAATCTAACATCACCGCCTAAAACGACATTTTTGGGCTTCAAATACTCTGCATAGGCACGGCCAATTCGGTAAGCAATGCCTTCATCAAGTTCGGTACCAAGTTGTCCGCGAATGTCATAGGCTTTAAAGCAGGTGAGTTTTTGCATAAATAATTTACTCTGAATATTCCTGTAATAGTCAGTTATAGGCTATTAGGTGGGTTGTTGGGTTCAGCTAAACGGTTATTTTTTTTAGCTCCGTTAGTGTGGTCAAAAAGCCACATGTATGCCGCCGGGATGTTAACATAATTTAATCAGGGTGCAGCAACCACTATTAAAAAGGCCAGACCAAAGGTATGGCAAATACGACCGTTAGGCCAACTACTAGGCTGAGACCAATGCCTACTTTAAAATAATCTCCAAATTGATAGCCCCCAGGGCCTTGTACCATTAAATTTGTTTGATAGCCTACTGGGCTTAAAAAGCTAGCTGAGGCGCCAAACATAATCGCCAGAGCAAAAGGCAGCAGGCTAGCATCTAGCTGGGCACTGATTACCTGAGCCAGGGGAAACATAATAATTGCCGCAGCATTATTAGTAATAAGCTCGGTAGCAATTACAGTTGCCACATACAACAATAAAAGATTTAGATAAGGATTCTCGCCACCAATTGACATTAGCCCCAACGCAGCTGACTCTGCTAAACCAGTTTTCTGAATAGCCACACCAATTGACAGTGAAGCACCAATGGCTAGCAATACTCGCGCATCTACGCTGCGCTGTGCCGAGTCTAAAGAGATGCAACCACAGGCACCCAAGGCAACAACTAGCAACATAGCCGCCGACACCAAAGGCATTAAGCCAGACACCACCATCATTAAAAATAAGCCTAGCAATCCTAGGGTCACTGGCGCCTTAGTAGTATCAGGAATAGTCAAATCATCAATTCGACTTAGCAACAAGAAATCACGGCTATATCGGTAACGAGCAACAAACTGCTGCGCTGCTTCAATCAATAGCGTATCACCGCCACGGAGGGTAATACTTCCGACCTTTTCATTTATTCGCAGACCATTTCGGGATACAGATACCACCACACAATCAAAACGACCGCGAAAACCCGACGCTTTGATGGTTTTGCCCACCAATGTAGATGCCGGCGACACAATTGCCTCCACTAGAGCACGGGAATTATTGGGCACATCAAGCTTTAGCAGTTCCTTTTCAGCGGTCTGCAGACCAGGCAACTGACGCAGCTCACCCACCGCCTCTGGTTGACCAACAAACACTAAAACATCATTGTCACTCAATAATTCTTCTGGCCCCACTGCAGGAATAACACGCCCTTCGGATTGAATTTCAGCCAAAAAGCCATATTTCAAATGACGCAATCCGGCCTCAGCGATGGTTTTTCCCGACATCGCCCCCCCCACCTCTACACGCATATTGACTGCATATTCACGAATATCTAAAGCTGGTTGACCCATGCCTTCAGCATTATTTTGTGGTAACAAACGATGGCCTAGCAACATAAAATATACCACGCCCAAGCCCACCAGAGGTAAGCCAATCACCGCTGGACTAAATAGATTTAACCCATGATCAGGAGAGGCGCTCTCAAGCAAGCCAACAACCAAAATATTTGTGCTAGTTCCGACCAGCGTGCACACACCACCCAAGATAGAGGCATAGCTCAATGGAATTAGCAGTTTTGAAATTACCATGTCATGCCGTCTCGCCCAGTCTTGAAGCAACGGAATAAAAATAGCCACAACCGGAGTATTGCTTATCACAGAGCTCATAAAAGCAACAGGCAGCATGATTCTCGGCATAGCTCGGCTTGCAGAGCTTTTACTCCCCAGCCACTTCATAACCCACCAGTGCAGCGCACCACTTTCTTTTATTGCTGAAGATACG
>DNBN01000209.1 GCA_003491845.1 Porticoccaceae bacterium
TAACCAAGCCTATTCCATCTGTGAAGCACCAACTATATAGAGGCTGAATTGACTAACCTTTTAATCAATTTAAATAGACTCTTGTTCATCTTAAATCTAAACTTGGACTCTTATAGTGCAGCGCCTACGCTACCACCAAACCAGTTATATTGAATCAGTCCATGGTAGGGCGTAAAACTGGCTCGAGAAACTTCTAAACGGCGAAAACCACACCCGCCAAAAATTTCTAAGACATTGAACAGAATTAACACTAAAAATTGTAGCTATTACCTCTCTTACAGAGAACACATAGCCATCGGTAAGCTACTAATGGATTCTGCCTACTATTCATCGTGGTCAATCCGATGACTAGACATCCTTATCTTCAGATATTAAATTTAGTTTTCATTACTATTTCCTTTTTTAACTATCATTAGAACTAAGCAAAAATCCAGCCTAGACGGTATAAAACGAGGAGAAAAATAAAAAAATGAAGATTAGCTATTGAATAACAGCACTATTAATCTCAAATATTTCATAAATGATATATTTCGTATCATTTTGAGTATAAAATAATACTTTCCGGCGTGATCTTGTTAATCTAACAAGATCAATGCTCTGCAAATTTTCGACTTACTTAAGGATCCGTAACCACAATGCCAGCAAAAATACTTCTCCCTCGCATTCTGCAAATAGGTGCCGGTGCCAGCGCTGAATTGGGTACCATACTCAATGGTATGGGTCTTAAGGCCCCACTAATAATTACCGATAAAGTCATGGTGCAGTTAGGTTATATAGAACGTATTAAGCAGGTTCTAAATAGTGCAAATATAATTGCCGATGTGTTTGATGATACGGTGCCAGAACCTACGGTAGCCTCAATACAAGCCGGCGTTAATAAAGTACGTGATGGACACTTCGACTGCGTTATTGGTTTTGGTGGCGGCAGCCCAATAGATAGTGCTAAAGCGATTGCCATACTGGGCTATCACGGAGGACAAATGGGTGACTACAAATTTCCACGTCTTGTTGACGAATTAGGACTGCCCATTATCGCAATACCTACCACAGCGGGCACCGGCTCTGAGGTTACTAAGGTTACCGTTATCACCGATGAAAAAACTGATGAAAAGATGATGTGCATGGGCACAGGATTTATGCCGTCAGTTGCCTTAGTAGATTATGAGCTATCCATCAGTGTGCCGCCACGAACGACAGCCGATACTGGGATTGATGCATTGACTCATGCCATTGAAGCCTACGTAAGCAAAAAAGCCAGTCCCTACACTGATACTCAAGCCTTAGCAGCTATGAGATTATTGGGACCCAATCTTCGCAAGGCCTATCACGATGGTAGCGACAATCAAGCTCGAGAAAAAATGATGCTAGGTGCCACACTTGCAGGCATGGCCTTCTCGAATGCGTCTGTGGCACTTGTTCATGGAATGAGTAGACCCATAGGTGCCTTCTACCATGTACCTCACGGCCTTTCAAATGCTATGTTATTACCTACAGTAACAGAATTTTCAATTCCCGCGGTGCCCGAACGGTATGCTGATTGCGCAAGAGCAATCGGGGTAGCTGATAGTAACGATAACAATGATGATGCCAACCGCAAACTGATGACAGAACTTCGAGACTTAAACATAGAATTGCAGGTGCCGACACCAAAGGCATTTGGAATCGACCCTAAACATTTTATGGACAATCTACAGACTATGGCCAATCAGGCATTGGCATCAGGCTCACCAGACAATAATCCCAGCGTACCCAGTGCGGAGGAAATAATACAACTGTATAAAAATCTTTGGTAAGTAGGTTATAACTGAGTCACAAAAAACACTGACAATCGTCGCTAATTTATTGAATAGGAGCAATATCATGATAACAGTAGGACACTTAATCAATGGCCAGACCAGCGCTGATGGTGGTCGCACTCAAGATGTTTATAATCCCTCAACTGGCGCGGTTAGCAAACAGGTAGCCTTAGCTTCAAAAGCAACTGTTGAACAGGCTATTGCCGCAGCTACAGCGGCCTACCCAGCATGGCGAAATACCCCAGCTATAAAGCGTGCTCGGGTAATGTTCAAATTCAAAGATCTGTTAGAACAAAATGCGGAAAAAATTTGTACGCTAATAGGTGAAGAACATGGCAAGATCTCACATGATGCTGCTGGTGAATTGCAGCGAGGCATTGAAAACGTAGAATATGCCTGTTGTGCACCTGAATTATTAAAAGGCGAACACAGTAAAAATGTTGCCCCCAATATTGATTCTTGGAGTGAATTTCAGCCTCTTGGTGTCGTTGCAGGTATCACACCATTTAACTTCCCAGCAATGGTCCCTCTGTGGATGTATCCCATGGCGATCGTCTGTGGCAACTGCTTCATTTTAAAGCCCTCGGAGCGAGATCCAAGCTCTACCTTATTTATTGCCCAACTACTTAAAGAAGCAGGACTCCCTGATGGTGTCATGAATGTGGTTAATGGCGACAAAGAAGCAGTGGATGTGTTGCTCACTGATGAGCGAATCAAAGCTGTCAGCTTTGTTGGGTCCACTCCTATTGCGGAATATATCTATGAGACTGCCAGTGCCCATGGCAAGCGTTGTCAGGCTCTTGGTGGTGCGAAAAATCATGCCATTATCATGCCTGATGCAGATATGGACAATGCAGTGGCACAATTACTCGGTGCTGCCTTCGGTTCCTCCGGTGAACGCTGCATGGCATTGTCTGTTGCTGTTGCTGTTGGTGATACAGCTGCTGACCAGCTTGTAGCAAAGATGTCTGAGGCAATGAAAACTCTTAAAATTGGTCCCTGCCATGATGCCGACAACGATTTTGGACCCGTTATTACCAAGCAACATCAACAGAAAGTATTCTCTTACATAGATAGTGCGGAACAACAGGGTGCAAACATTGTTGTGGATGGTCGAAACCCTTCTGTCAAAGGTCACGAAGATGGTTTTTATGTGGGAGGCACGTTAATTGATCGTGTCACAGCACAAATGGATAGTTACGGTGCTGAGATTTTTGGCCCAGTGCTTCAGGTGGTCCGAGTAAATACTATGCAAGAAGCCATGGATCTTATCGATGCTCATGAATATGGCAACGGTACCTGTATTTTCACTCGGGACGGTGAAGCTGCCCGATATTTTTCTGACCACATTCAAGTAGGTATGGTTGGTATAAATATCCCTCTACCTGTACCGGTGGCCTACCATAGTTTTGGCGGTTGGAAACGCTCATTATTTGGTGATCTCCACGCCTATGGACCTGACGGTGTCCGCTTTTATACCAAGCGTAAAACTATCACTCAACGTTGGCCCTCTGCAGGTGTTCGAGAGGGAGCACAATTTTCAATGCCCACCCTGAGCTAAGCGCACAAGTAGAATAGGAAAATGATCAAAACAATCAAAGAGAAAGGCTCTGCTATTGGTCGAGTAATGGCGATCATCGAAGCAGTGGCTAGGGCTCAACGGCCCTTGTCACCAGCAGACCTCTCTCATCAATTGGATATTCCAAAACCTACCGTGCACCGACTATTAAACCAGCTAGAGTGTGACGGTTATTTACAGACTTCAATGCGTGGATTAATCATCCCTGCTGATCGTCTGCACAGTATGGCCTTGGGCATTTTATATAGCAGCCGCTTTAGAGCACTACGCCAAGCCATTTTAGAAAAACTAACTGCTGAAATTGGTGAAACCTGCGGGATCGCCATTCCAAATGGCACTGAGATGATTTACTACGATCGTGTTCAATCTGATTGGCCCTTGCAAATTCATTTACAGGTGGGAAGTCACACTCCAATCTGGTGCACAGCAAGTGGTAAGCTGTATCTCAGTAGCCTTCATCAAGAGCGACGCGTGCGCATCGCCAAAAAGCTTCTGTTACAGCAATATACGAGAAATACCATCACCGATCCAAATGCTTTAGAAGATGCGCTCAAGGTCATTCGAAAAACTGGTATTGGAACAGACAATGAAGAATTTGTTGACGGCATGGTTGCCTGTTCAGTCCCCGTCTATAACGACCAAGGCAACCTTTTTGCATGCCTATTTACTCATGCACCAGTCATCCGTAAAAGCCTAGATGCACTACTAGAATATGTTCCTACAATGACTGAGGCAGCCATGGAGCTCAGTCAATTAATGAAAGAAACTGAGCACTAACTGGCGTTAATATAGCGCTATCAATGGAATATACCCTCAATTCAATCTCCAGCACCGGCGCGAGATTCCTCTGTGGACTGCACCAATACTCTGGAAACTAGGTCATCCAGCGTGTTCCAAAGCGTTACATCGATCTCTATACCCTGATCTAATGAATCTATATAGCATGCTTTCATCATCTCCATAGGGTAATCGCCAATCATAGCGCCCATCTGCAAATGCTCAGCATACTCTGCCTCTAATTGGGCTACATTAGTACCGCTAAAAATTCTCAGCATTTGTGGATCAAACTGCTCGTTGAGCATAAAGGTTTGATACACCGGCAACTTGGCTCGTGGAGAAACCGTTACTTTTATACAGTAATCTTGCTGACGCCAATAGGCCAAAAAAGCAAGATCGCGCTGTGCAGCTTTGATTAATCGCTGCAAAATAAATGTGCGGTTGTAACAATTAGTCACTTCTACTCGGGCAGAACTCCCTTGTATTGCATAGGATCGTGCTAAGTCAACGGCTTCGCTACCACAAAGTAAAATAGACGTTTCATTGCCGTCTAATACAAAATTACCCTCCTTCTCTTCGATCAGATCGGCGTGACTGGGGGACGTAGTATTTAAATAATTCAATACTGAAAGTAAACGATCAAAACCATCAAAACCATGGGTTCCTAACCAGACCACCATATCGGCGGCATCATAGTAATCTCCAGGTTGAAACCCTAAGGCTTCAAAAGCTTTCCTAAGAGATGCGGTTAATTCATTTTTTGAAACTTTCATCGCTATCAATCAATATGTAATACTGGTTTTATAGGAAACTGCCACTCATCCTTAAAAGGCTGGTCAAAGTCGCTGATAAGGGGGGCACCCTGAAACATGGTATTACGCACCCATAGGCGAGAGCGGGGGTCAAACTTGCTAACGCCAAAAAAAGATAGCTTACACCTGAGTAAATGGATCGGCAGTACATCTTGGTGAATTAGATTTTCTCTAATATCCCCATAATAGGTAAGTGCCATGGTCTGAACTCTCGCAACAATGCCACTAAAGGTTGGATTCTTAACAATAAAGTGCGCAACATTTTGTTTCGGACAACTCTGATTGTATCCAACAAGTTGGTCATAGCAAAGCCGTACTCGATACCCAATACCCAAGGGCATCTCTTTTTCCATTCCCATATCAATATGGGTTTTACCAAGACGAGGCTCCATTTTTTATTCAGAGCGATACCAAAAAGCACCCCAAGACTCTTGGAGA
>DNBN01000225.1:0-3482 GCA_003491845.1 Porticoccaceae bacterium
CGAATCCCTCTTTCTCCGCCATATAAATAAAAATCCCTGTTTTTGCAGGGTTTTTTTTATCACCTAAAAAACTATCAACTCTGATTTATAATTGACAGTCTGCTCCATCTCGCTATGATCAACTTATAATATCCAGAGAACAGGCAGATGAAAGCATTGCTTATTACGATGGGACTGTTTCTGGTAAGCTGCGGCGGCAGTGGGTCCTTAAGTGATAAAAAACAAATCCAGCAGAATGATGATTCCGATTCGGATGCAGGTTATTGCCAGCAAGGCGGTTGGGGTTCTGGCACGACATCAATGACTTTTAATGGCGTTGAGCGCCAGTTTAGAATCTATTTGCCAGCAAACTATAGTAGTGCTAACCCATCCTCCCTCTTGCTTGGCTTTCATGGTTGGGGTGGTGATGAGAATGAATTTCTCTCTAGTCAAATTGTTCGAGATCAGCTCGATCAGCATAATTATGTCATGCTTGCCCCCTTAGGTCTTGGTGCTGAAGAGCCTGGATCTTCCCCTTCATCGTGGTCTTTTAGTGGGTCTATATCCGGCTTAGATGGTGATGGTGTTAATAGTGAAGTGGCAAACGATTCAGATAAAATTTGTGATATCAATACGACGCCAGATTATACCTATCCCTCTTGTAAGAGTGCAGCTAGCAATAGCTGTTCTTGGACCCAATGCCTTGATGATGATATCGGCTTTGTCGCGAACCTAGTAGCACAGGCGGAGCAGAACCTCTGTATAGACAGTGGACGTATTTTTGCTGTCGGAGGCTCAAACGGTGGCATGTTTATATGGGATTTGGGTAGAGATGAGCGAACGGCTGATACATTCCATGCTATTGCCACAATAATAGGCTTACCCCATCGAGGTTATTTGGCAGGGCCGATGAAGGCTAATGGTCTTCCGGTTATTTCAATTACTGGGATGAAGGACAATACAGTTCCGCCGGGAAATTGGAGTAATAAATCGTTTACCACTACAGCTAATGGCGAAACGTTTTTTTATACTGGCGCTACTGCGATAGCAGAGAGTTGGGGTAATGCTTTGGGTTGTGATATCTCAAGCCCATCAGAGCGGGTAAAACAAGACATTGCTTCTAACTTAGAATGTCGTAGTTGGAATTATTGTGAGGGTGGAAATCGATTCCCTGGAATTCTTGATTGCAGAGGAGCCGACATGGGGCACGTCTATAATCTTGATCAGTCCTGGCCACTAATAATGGCCTTTTTTAATGATCAGTAATTTAAGGTGAAAATTGAAGCAATTAATCGGTCTAATTCTTGTATTGTTCTGCATTAATAGTAGTGCTCAGGATCAACCGCTTACTCTGCTAGTCCATAGCGGTAAAATTGATCTACCGTTGATGGAAAAAGTGAAATCTCAACGACTAAATCTTGATCAGGTCGCTTTTGATGTGTTGATTGTCTTTGACGCAGATTCTAGTATTGCGCGACATGAAAGATCATTAGTTGAGTTAAATCAAGTCAATACAAGACGTGCAAATGAAATTTTACAAAGACAGGTTGCCGGTGGAGGATTTTATCTCAGGCGGCAATTTCAATCCATCAATGCTTTAGCTGCAACTGTCTCGATACAGGGTTTGTCGAACTTAGTTCAAGACAATAGAGTGGTTAAAGTAGGTCTGGATGTAGGGGGTAGTGGCGGTCTTGCTGAGGCAATTCCTCAAATTTCTGTAGATAAGGTCAGGCGCATCTATGGTCTGACCGGTACTGGTATTGAAGTAGCAGTTCTGGACACTGGTATTGATGTAGACCATCAAGATCTGCAGAGTGTACTTTTAAGTCAAAAATGTTTCGCCGATGTTTGCCCTAATGGGGGTGACAATGCAGAGGATGATAACGGTCATGGTACTCACGTCACTGGAATAATAGCTTCTCTGGGAATTGACTCTGAAAGTGGTATAGCTCCGGGAGTGGGTATTCACGCAGTTAAAGTTCTTGACGCTGATAATAGCTACAGCTCTGCGTCCATAATCCTTGCCGGTTTGGACTATATAATTAACGAGCTTCCCTCTGTAAATATAGTCAATATGAGCTTGGGAACCAGAGATTTATTTCCCTCCGATTGTGATACAGACTATGCCTATACTGCGGCTTTTAGTTCTGCGATTAATACACTTCGTAACCGAGGTACCCTAAGTTTTGTGGCCAGTATGAACAATGCGTCTGAAAATGCCATAGCAGCACCGGCGTGTATTGCAAATGCCATTGCAGTGGGAGCTGTTTGGGACGCTAATCCCTCTAGTTATTTTGGTAGTTGCACAGATGTTAGTCCTACGGCGGATGAAATGACCTGCTTTAGTAACACCAGTGTTTCACTGGATATGCTAGCGCCAGGAAGTCCTATTAGGTCTCTGCGTAATGGAGGGGGAACGATAACCTACTCAGGCACCTCTATGGCCACCCCTATGGTTGCGGCTTGCGCAGCTTTAATGTTGGAGAAAGATCCTAGTTCAATGCCAAATAGAATTGAATCATTACTGAAAAAAAAGACATCCGTTTTCGTCGATGATGCTATGAATAGACAGTTCCCCCGCATAGACTGTTTTCAAGCTATTCAGGCAATGACCGCGACTAATGAGCCTGCAGGAATCTTAGATATTGATGTCAATGGTCAGTTCGATGCTCTGACGGACGGATTACTGCTGCTTAGGAGTATGTTTGGTATAGAAGGGAATCCCCTGATCTTGAATGCCGTGGCGCCGGACGCATACTATCAATCGGTTAGCGAAATTTCTCAACAAATTGCGTCTGTCATTGACGAAACTGATATTGATGGCGACGGCACCATTGACGCACTTACCGATGGGATATTGATATTACGCTATCTTTTTGGTCTCGAGGGTCAAATGCTGGTTGATGGTGTTGTTGCACCTGGTGCTACTAGGACAACCGAGCAGATTGAAGAATATTTAGATAACTTGGTAGTTAAGCAATAACAGTATTGATTACGTTGCTACACAGTTTGAAGTGATGCTAAGGAGTTTCTACAAAATAGCGCGGAAGACATGTTGTAATCAGTGCAAAAACGTAAAAAAGGGACTGTAAAAATACGCACTAACATGCTCTGACAGCTATAAACTGTCTAATTTCCTCCGTTAATCAGTGTACCATTTATAGCCATATGTTTTCAGAACGCTCGCAGTTTATAGCGACATTATAGCCAAGATAATACAGCGATATGGCCATGTTTAAGGGTGCCAAACTGTTGCAAAGAACACTAATGAGAAGACTAGAAGCAGGTTCCCTAAAACATTTTCATTAGCGGTATAACGACGAATTTGTTTACCGAAGGAGAGTAATATATTTTTTTCGGTCATTTTGTCAGATCTGGGTACTCAGTGGATGATGTTAATGTTAGTAAAGCGCTTATTTCTTCTTCTGACAATGTCGCTGCCGATGATTTTCTTGGCTGTTGTTCTAATATCGATTGATGCAAAGCTTTTTGATCGATGGTCA
>DNBN01000225.1:3755-4007 GCA_003491845.1 Porticoccaceae bacterium
CAAAGCTTTTTGATCGATGGTCATGCTAACGGCATCGATAATTATTTCACTATAGTCAATACAGGCACTTTCTTGTTTTGTCGCTGATTTTAAATAGAGTCGAGTAATTACGTTATTGGCTTTCAATTTGGTGACGACATCAATTATATTTTTTGGTTGCTGGCCAAACGCGGCTACCGAATCGATATAAAGGGTGTCTTCACACTCTAACTCACTTACCAGACGAGTTATTGATCTATCTAAAGCGTCGTG
>DNBN01000225.1:4252-4645 GCA_003491845.1 Porticoccaceae bacterium
TGGTAATAAAAAATGTTGTTTGCACTAATCTCTATATTTTTTATTAATACTACGGATGTATTGGCGTTTTTGCTAAATAAGGCGTACTCGGCCATTCTAATCCTTCCTTGGACCATAACTTGTTTCATCAGAATATAGACCTAATTGTCATCTAAAACTAGGGTATCGATGAAATTATTATTGTTAAATACAGATCTGAGGTCTGATTAAAGGCGTCACTAACGACTTGATAGGACGCCTTTGTCAGCGAGATGGTATGCTGAGCCAATCACAAAAGAGGGAATGAGTTTGGATATATTAACCTTTGAGCAGATTCGTCTAGTAATTGTAGTTTATTCATCAGCCTTAGCTCCCTTATTTATTATCCCGTTTTTGCATTGGCGTAGATTAGTG
>DNBN01000225.1:4891-5243 GCA_003491845.1 Porticoccaceae bacterium
CTGAATGGGTGCTCAGTTATTACATAAAGATGTTTTTTATCTGCGCACTTGGTTGGGAAATTTGGTTTAACTACGGGCTGATAGGTGGCGATGATGTTGATGTGCGGCGTGCAGATGCATTGAATCTGTTCCTACCATTACATGTTAACTGGATATTTAATTCTTTAGCTGATGCAGGCGCCATTTGTTGTGGAAGCTTGTTGTTTTTATGGTTTATGTTTGGGCGTGATTCTACTATTTATCTGCAGTGGAATTGGTCGATTTTCGGCTTGTTGCTGATGATTTTGATTGGTCAAAATTTAATTGTAGAAATGTTTTTGTATCATGACCAGCTAGCCGTGGGCAAGCCGCT
>DNBN01000050.1 GCA_003491845.1 Porticoccaceae bacterium
TAATCCCGTCCATTAGAGCTGGTTTTGATTATCATTTTCGTTTGAAAAACCTCTACCCCTTTCGGTTTTCGCAGTAAACCGTACTGCCCATTTTTTCCCTCGAACTTTTCGTTACATACTAGCTACAGAGCCCCAAGGTGGCCTCTCCTGCTTATTAAACTCATACGTAATTTAGAATATAACAAAACGAGAGTTCAAATACTGAGTGTTTAAATTTTTGAGTAATAACCTTATGCTCTCGAATGATAGTTGGCTGATGCGCAAGGGCATCATAAGATAGCCGACCATCACTGTGCGGCGCTTGGTTAGAGATAAGCGTAAACGCAGCGAATTATTCAAGTATTGCTCAATTGTTATAAAGAGTTAGGTCGCAACAGAGGCCTAATAGTCGATTCGAAACTGCTACATTTAAGCAGGGTTTACTACACTTTATTATGCTAAGGTATTGCCGCAAGAAGGTTTTGTAGGAAATATTTTATTACTATCGAGGTAAGAGGTAGATACCAAAGTAGCAGTTGAGTTGGGTCAAACTAGTGGGGTCAGGGTTGTGTCTAGTCTGTCATATCCTTGCTAGGCACTTTTTATATGCTATTAACCTTATAAGATAGGTAGCTAACTTGGATTACTGTTGTATTGCAAAGCTTGTCGTTAAATTTGGTACTCGATTGTAGCCCGTTGACTTTACTGCTATTAAACAAAGATTTGGTAATTAGATTACCCTGTACTAGGGACATAAATGTTGAGGGTAAAAAGTTATGGTAGCTAAAATAAAAAGAGCAGTCATTCCTGTAGCAGGTATTGGCACTCGCATGCTTCCAGCGACAAAGGCTATCCCAAAAGAGCTACTGCCGGTGTATGACAGGCCGATTATTGAGCATGTGGTCAGGGAGGCTATTTCAGGGGGTGTTACTGAGATTATTTTTGTGACCCGAAGTGGCAAAGAGGCTATCGAAAATCATTTTGACGCCCACTACGAACTCGAGCATCGTCTAGAGAAAAAGGGTAAGGAAATGATTTTGGGTACGGTGAGGAATGTTGTTCCTGCGAGCATTAAGATCTCCTCAGTTAGGCAGAATGATGCGTTGGGCTTGGGTCATGCGGTTCTATGTGCCAAGCACCTTTTAAATAATGAGTCCTTTGCGGTTTTGTTACCAGATGTCCTAGTTCTTGATCACGAATCCAGAGACAGTAATTATAGCTTCACTCAGCTTGTTAAGGCCTGGGATGAGACTGGTGTGGGCCAGGTCATGGTTGAGCGAGTTAACCCAGGAGTTGTTGAGAGCTACGGTATTGCGAATCTTGGTGATGTTGCGCTAAAGCCGTTTAAGAGTGTTGCTTTGAAAGGCCTAGTTGAAAAGCCTTCTCCTGATCAAGCACCCTCCAACTTGGCGGTTCTCGGTCGTTATGTCTTGCCCTCAAAGACGTTGGACTTGTTGGAGAATACCGTAGCGGGTGTGGGTGGCGAGATCCAACTGACCGACGCGCTGGTCAAGCTTCTTGATACTGATGGGCTAAATGCTCTTGAGACTGACGCCGAGATCCATGACTGTGGCAACAAGCAGGGATTTTTAAGTGCAAACTTGGCGGTTGGGATGAGAGATCCTGAGAGTAATCTAGCCATAAAAAAACTGTTTAAATCAAATGGTTGGTAAGTAGTTAACGATATGAATAGATTTTCATTGATATTACTTATTGGGATACTTCTGATACTTTGGGGTATCAGTGGTGTGGCGAAACTGTCTCAGGCTGCTATCAGAACCGGGTTCGATGGGTCTGTTGTGAGTAATGTTTACGCACCTGATCGATTGATGCTTTTAGGGTTTATAGGGAGCCGTGTTGCGAGTGAGTTGATTCGTCGGGGTGAGAGTACCGTGATTATTAAAGATGAGGATCGTCGGTTCTCAGATGACAGGATTAATGGCAGAAAGCCCAGAGATTTTGTAAATTGAGCTCTGTGTCTGACAGTTATAAAAACTCTGCTAATACCCCGAGCAAACAGACGCTTACTAAATATATCGCTATGGCTCTTTTGGCGCTTCTGAGCTTCGGTTTAACAGGTCTTGGTGCAATCGTTGTTATGTTTGCCTTATCTACCCTGCGGGCAGGGAGAGACTCCGCTGCATCCCATGGTATCAGCTCTAGAAACTCCTCCCGATTAGGTGGCGTTGCGATTGTTATTACCTTTATGCTATTCCTTATTGGCATGGTTCTATTGAGCTCCTATACACCCGGGGTGGTGCGTGATGTTACCTTCCTCCATGTTTGGTCTACTGTTTTTGTTTGTGTGATTTTAGGTGGCGCTGAGGATATCAAGGCTGATTTATTAAGTCCGTATTTTCGTCTTGTAGTTAAACTGCTGGCCTTCGGTTTCTTCCTCTGGACGACGCCGAATGTAGTGCCCTTGGTTATTGGTATCCCGGGCATCGATTATCTTCTTTCAGTCCCATTAGTCGCATGGGGACTCTGTACGATTTTTTGTGTTGGTTTTATCAATGCCTTTAATATGGCAGATGGTGCTAATGGCCTGATCCCTGGGATAGCAACAATCGCTTTTGGTATATTATTTTTAGTTTATGGCCGTCCCGCTGAGGGTGTACTGTTCTTTGTTTGCCTGATGTTTTTAATCTTTAATGTTGTCTCGGGCTGGTTCTTTTTAGGTGATATGGGTAGTTATGGTTTAGGCGCAGTGCTGGTTTGTTATGGATTATTGGGTGTCGCTCAGGGTGATTTTTCAGCTGGCTTTATGGCGTCTTTGCTGTCATATCCTTGCGTTGATTTCTTGGTTAGTGTTATCCGCCGGTTGCGTAAAGGGCTCTCACCGCTTCAGGCTGACAACGGTCATCTCCATAATCGTCTTTATAGCTTTTATGCGCCAAAGTTTAAATCTCGGGTTACTCCTAACTCTTTGACTGGGTTGACAATCAGTAGCGGTTCATCAGGAGTGAGTTTGATAATCTATGTCTTTGATTGGATTGCAATTGACAGCAATACCTGGTTTGGCATTTTTGGAATACAGGTTGTTGTTTATTTAATTATACTTAGTCGATTGAGGAGAACGCAGATGAACCAAAGTGAACTTATAATTGGAATGTCTAGCTAATGGAACATATCTGTATTGATAACTAAGCTTTTTGAGACTTTAATAAAGCGTATAGAGAACCGTAATTTCTTCACCTTTCAGAATGTTTCTTTTGGCTGTAAGTCCCCTGATATTTTCCTCAGACAAGCTTATCTCCGCATTACTCTGTTCTGAGTGGTTA
>DNBN01000211.1:0-3579 GCA_003491845.1 Porticoccaceae bacterium
CCTCAGAGGTTCAGAAATTTATTTTTGATAACCTGACGCGCTGAGGGTCTGTACTTGCCAACACAACGTACAATAAAGCATTCACTGGTGAGAGTAGAGCATGTTTGAAGAAAATAAGTTAACTAAAGAAGATCAAGAGCGCGTAGATCAGTACCTGGATAGTGGCTTCAATAGTATAGAGCGTAAACCCTTCAAACCACTTCGCTTGTTAGCGGTGATTTGGGTGGTGGTAGCCTTGTTGGGTTTTGTAAGTTGGTATATTGGCAAACAAGCAGGGTATTTGTAACACTAGTTGCCACATTATTTAGCCTGAGGCTGGTTTATGACACTCATTTCTCAAATGCCCACGCCAACCATGATCAACACTAATGGTATTGAATTAGAGGTCTTTGAGGCCGGTCAAGGTGGAGTTCCCATTGTACTATGTCATGGTTGGCCAGAACTGGCTTATAGCTGGCGTTATCAAATACCTGCATTGGTAGCGGCTGGTTACCATTGTATTGTTCCCAATCAAAGAGGTTATGGAGCCTCCAGTAAGCCTTCTGATGTAAATGCTTATGACATCCATCATCTTACCGATGACCAAAATGGATTGCTTGATGCTCTGGGAATAGACCGTGCAATTTATGTGGGTCATGATTGGGGCGCTATTATGCTCTGGCAGCATGCATTGCTTAATCCTCGGCGTATTATTGCATTGGCGAATATGTCGGTTCCTTTTAAGGTCCGAGAACCCTCAGAACCTGTGGCGTTCTGGGAAAAAGTACTGGGCGAAGAATTTTATTTAGTCCATTTTAATCGCTACCCCGATATTGCTGCTAGATCATTTGAAAGCAATGTAAGGCGGACCTTGCAGAATCTTTATAGAACTGATCATTGGCTAGATAGCAGTCCTGCACAGCCGGATGGTTACACAATTGTTAAATCTGCAGAGATCGACAATAAACGCGGTAAGTTGATGCTAAATGAAGAAGACTTGACGGTTTTTGTTGAGGCCTTTGAACAGGGTGGTTTTGTAGCCCCTTGTAAATGGTACCGTAATTTTACCCGTAATTGGGAGACTATGGCTGAGGTTCCACAGACGATCGACCTGCCTTGCCTGATGATCTATGGTGAGTATGACATGGTACCGAAAATTGATATGACCAGCTCGATTGCTAATTTAGAGGTAAAGACTTTATCTTGTGGCCATTGGATACAACAAGAGCAGCCTGAAAAAACTAACCAAATTTTGCTTGAATGGCTTGATCGCGTAGTTAAACCTATGTTGGATTAAAGTGGAGATTCAAACCCGTCATTTACCCTCTGTAGCGCCAAATTTTAATGCGACTATAGATCCTTTACTACAGAGAATTTATCAAGCCCGTGGGATCAATCATCAAAGAGACCTTGATAAACATCTAGCGAGCCTTCCTTCACCGCATCTTTTAGCTGGTATGCCTAAGGCGATAGCTCGGTTAATCGAGTCCTTGCAGCATGGCGAGCAGATTGTAATTATTGGTGACTTTGATGCAGATGGTGCCACCAGTTCTGCTCTGATGATTTTGGCACTTAAGGCTATGGGATTTCAAAAACTGGCATTTTTAGTACCAAATCGGTTTGACTATGGTTATGGGTTGACCCCTGAAATTGTGCAATTAGCCACCCAATACCAACCGCAACTTATTATTACAGTCGATAACGGAATCTCTAGTATTGAGGGTGTGGCTTGTGCCTCAGCACTGGGTATTGACGTTATTGTCACTGACCACCATTTACCTGCAGAGACGCTGCCAGATGCATTGGCAATTATCAATCCGAATCAGCCTAATTGTTCTTTTCCATCTAAGAACTTAGCTGGCGTTGGTGTGGCTTTTTACTTTTTGAGTGGTTTAAGGTCTGAGTTACGAGCCATGAATTGGTTCACTGAACAAAATATCCAAGAACCAAGGATGGCTGTGTGGCTTGATTTGGTGGCTTTGGGAACAGTGGCCGATGTGGTGCCCTTAGATCATGTTAATAGGGTGCTAATACACCAGGGACTTATGCGTATTCGCGCAGGACAATGTCGGCCAGGAATCAAGGCATTACTGCGTATTGCAGGCAAGAATTTAGAGTCTATAGTTGCCTCTGATTTAGGTTTCGCCCTGGGTCCAAGATTAAATGCAGCAGGTCGCTTAGATGATATTTCCATAGGTATTCAATGCTTAATGACCGATGATCCCAACGACGCTATGCAGGCGGCAACGGCCTTAGACCAGTTGAATCAAGATCGAAAGTTTATTGAGCAAGGTATGCAGCAGGAAGCGATTCAGACATTGGATACATTATTACTTGCATCGGATAAGAACTTACCGGCTGCTTTATGCGTGTTTAATACTGATTGGCATCAGGGTGTTGTCGGGCTTGTGGCATCGCGTTTAAAAGAGAAATACTATCGCCCAGTGGTGGCTTTCGCTCGCGCAGAGGATGGTACTCTAAAAGGGTCTTCTCGCTCCATACCTGGTTTCCATATCAGAGATGCCATGGAGGTGGTAGCGAGCTGTCATCCAGGTGTAATTACTAAGTTTGGCGGTCATGCTATGGCAGCTGGGTTGACTATGAACGAAAGCGATTTAGATGTTTTTGTTGAGGCATTTCAAAAACAGGCGTCGAAGGTTATTGCTCCTGAGGATTTAAAGGCAAAAATGATGACCGATGGAACCTTGCAACTCAGTCAGTTGACTATGACCACAGCAGCCCTACTACGAGAGTCAGGCCCCTGGGGCCAGCAGTTTCCAGAACCTAGTTTTGAGGGGATCTTTACCCTAAAAAGTCAGCGTATAGTGGGAGAAAAGCATTTGAAAATGGCATTCTCTCACCCGTCAGCACCAACTAGCCTGATTGATGGTATTTACTTCAATATTGACCCTGAGCAGTGGCCAAGCCATGCCGTAGAGACTGTCCGATGTGTCTATCGATTGGACATAAATGAGTTTCGTGGGACCAAGAAACTGCAATTTTTGGTTCAATATATGACGCCAGTATCCAGTAAATAAGAAGATAAACTATGATTTTTAAAACCGAGTTACGAGCTGACTTGATCCTGTTAGTAACCGCGTTAATCTGGGGCTTTGCTTTTGTTTTTCAAAGTACGGGAATGGAACATATTGGGCCTATTACCTTTGTGTTTGGTCGTTTTGTTGTCGCAACCTTAGCCATAATACCTATTTGGTATTTCATAGAGAAACCCAAACACATATTTGTCTGGGAACCAACTGATAAGAAAGCTCTGCAATTAGGAATTATTATGGTGATTGGCATGCTTTTACAGCAAGCTGGTCTGCTGTATACAACTGTTTCCCGTGCTGGCTTCCTCACTGGTGTATATATTGTCTTCGTGCCAATTCTTGGCGTATTTATGGGCAGTAAAACGCAGTGGCCTACCTGGTTGGGAGTATCTTTTGCCCTACTAGGATTGTATTTCTTAGCGCAGATTGAGGTAACTCATTTCTTGCTAGGTGATAGTTTGATACTGCTAAGTTCAGTGCTTTGGGCGCTACATGTTATTTATACGGGCAAAGTTGCTAATCAAATGTCAGTTTTTCGCCTGATGTTTCG
>DNBN01000211.1:3817-10917 GCA_003491845.1 Porticoccaceae bacterium
TTTTCTACACTGATAAGTGGTGTTGCTATGATAACGTTCGAAGTGTGGGACTGGCAGGCCGTTAAAGAGGCTGCAGGTGCATTGTTGTTTGTTGGAGTGCTGTCGTCTTGTGTTGGTTTTTCATTACAGGTGGTAGGTATGCGCACTGCTCCAGCGTCTCATGCCGCGCTCATTCTTAGCTTCGAGGCCATTTTTGCAGCCATAGGCGGTTGGTGGCTGCTAGGCGAGTATTTAACCACCACAGAGCTAATAGGCTGTGGGCTTATTTTGACTGGAGGACTGCTTTCCCAGTTAAAATTATTTATAAGATCACATCCCGGTGAACGCCTGCATCCATGAGAGACATTCTTTGATTTAAAATCAAAGAATGTCTACTGGATTATGGTTGTCCAAAAATTGATCTACTTGCTGTAACAGGGCCAGTCGTGTTTCGCTAACTGATAGCCAATGATCCTCGCCTTTTAGTGTTACAAATTCCACAGGTTTGTCAGCTTTTTTTAAAGCCTTAAACATCTCTTTACTTTGTCTAATAGGCACAACGGTGTCATCTCTACCATGTATGAGTAACACAGGGGCTTGGAAATTATCTGCGAAATTAATGGGCGATATTGACTTTAGTTTTTCTTTCTTTGTTTTCAAATCGCCGATAATTTTATTCCAATAGCTAACTACCCAATGGTTGCTACCGTACTTTGATTTTTCAGATTTAAGCATTAGAGGCAAGTTAGAAACACCTGCAATGGCAATTACACAGCGGTATAAATCGGGTGTAAAAGCCCCCCCTGCGAGGGCTGAATATCCTCCATAAGATGCACCCATAATGCATACTCTGTTAGCGTCTACATAGCCTGCTTTGATCAGCGCAGCTACTCCATCAGAGACGTCATCTTGCATTTTTTTGCCCCACTCTCCGTTGCCACTATCTCGCAGAGAAAATCCAAAACCTTTGGAGCCTCTAAAGTTGGGTTGTAACACAGCGTAACCTTTGGCGGCTAAATACTGAGCCAACCAGTCAAATTTCAAGCTATCATAAGTAGCTGGGCCTCCATGTGGTAACGCAATTAAAGGGAGGTTGTTACGTTTAGTTAGATCCGGTGGCAGAGTAATAATTGCAGGTATTTTTAATCCATCACGGGCGGAATAGTTAATAGCTTTAATTTCGCCAACCGCTGTAATGGCAGGATATTGGGAAGCCAGATTGAAGAGTTTACTTGTGCTTCTATCAAACACTTTATAATCTCCAGCACCCTGGTTGCCACTGACGTTAATCAACCACTTGTTATTATCAGATGTATTGCTCAAAAAAGTAATAGAACTAGTGGGGAAGTATTCAGAAAGATTTTCATAACTCAGGTTGGCTTGCACATTGTTAAAATCATATCCAGGCTTGAATCCGCTATACTTTGCCGCGACAAATGTTCGATTGATGTTGGTTAGTAAATCATCAACATCAGTCTGTGGCCTACTGTACAGAGGACCCTGGACACTTCCGTCAAGCAATGACAAAGAAAAAATGGCGTCGTTATTCCCTTGTCCTTTAAGAAACAGCAATTTTGTCGCATCACTTGAAACAGCTTGAGGAGAAATTTCTGGAATGTCAGTGTTATGACGATAAATTGCTTTCCATTTTCCAGAAACCTTGGAAAAGATCCTATGTTGTTTGCTATTTTTATCAAAATCCTCTCTGGCTAAGAGGTTACCTGTTTCATCGACAAACCAGCCTATGGTCGATTTGTTGCCTTTTGCATAAAGCTTGCCATAGCCATTTTTAAGGCTAACTCGATACAAATTATTTTTAGGGTTACTTCCTAGACCACCACTAAAGGCCGGCATATATAACTCAGCCGTGCGTTTATTAAATCCTACGATTTGGCCAAGGCTGGTTTGTGCTGGATACAGGCCCTTTGTCTTACTCAACAAGACGTTTATCTTTTTTGTGCTTAAATTGTAAACAAAGGCTGAACTATTTTCCCAGCTTCCTTTTACACGTGTAGTCCGCTGAGTTTTCGAACTTCGCAGTACAACATGCTCATTGCTGACAAAATAAATGTCACGAGCTTTGTATTTATTCGCATTGAAACCACCCACTAAGTCGAGGGTTTTGGCATTCATTATAACAAAAAAGTCTTGATTATTTTGCCGCTGAATAAGAGCAAAATGTTGACCATCTGGAGATATCGCTACAGACCTAAACGCCGGGAGTAAGCCATACTTTTCGATGTCAGGCTTAGGTAAACTGTGAGAGACTTTGGTTTCTTGTGCATTGAGTGGTTGGTTCAGGATCAAGCAACCAAACAGAAAAAAATAGATAGCAATGCTGGCTTGTTTTGAAATCATGCTCAAATCCCTTGCGCTAAATGATTAGTTATTTAAGTCTAGTTTAGATGAACCCTAAAAACTATTAGATTAGCGCCAGCCCGGCCACAAATTACCCTAGAAATTGTTGTTAGTACACAGTCTAAAATTCAATTAAAGAGCGTAAGCTCTTGGCAACTACGTCTTTAATAGCAGGTTGCGCTTTTTCGGTAGGGTGCAGTCCATCCTGCTGAATCATATCTTCGGTTATGGCTAGTTGGTCCAGTTGAAAAGGGATTAAATTAACATTCGTTTCCTCGGCCAGTTGAGTATAGACTTCGGCGAATGCTTCGGTATATCGTCTTCCGTAGTTGGGTGGTATACGCATTCCAAATAGAATAGGGGTGGCCTTGGCTCCAGTACAAAGCGCTATCATTTTCGCTAGGTTTTCTTTCATTAAGCGCAGAGGTTGTCCGCGAAGCCCATCATTTCCGCCAAGCTCTAATATAACGTAGTCAGGTTGAAATTTTTCCAACAACAGCGGTAACCTGGCTAAACCGCCACCCGTTGTGTCACCGCTAATACTACCATTAATAATGGTATATGCAGGGCCCAAATCATTTTGCAGCAGGTTAACCCAGCCATTTTTTGGGTCTATGCCATAGCCGGCGCTTAAACTATCGCCTAGCACCAGTAATGTTGATCCATAAGCATTGGCGCCAAGTACAAGGAACAGGCAACATAACCGTTTTATGATCTGTCGCATAAATACACTCACTCTTAATTTTGTTAATATCCAATCCTAGAGTGTAATTCATTTTACCGAGAATGGAATAGATCAATGATTGAAGTTAAAAATGTTTGTAAACAGGTGTCGACAACGGAGGGTGAATTGCAGATTCTTGACGACATAAACCTGTTTGTAGCCGATGGTGAGACGATTGCTATTGTTGGACCCTCAGGCTCTGGAAAGTCTACTTTACTAGGAATTTTAGCGGGTCTAGATACCCCTTCCTGCGGATCTGTAGTACTCAATGGGCAGGATATTACGCAAATGGACGAAGAGGGTCGTGCGTCGGTCCGTGCTCACAATGTTGGGTTCGTATTTCAATCATTTCATTTGCTACCAGGTCTTACAGCCCTTGAAAACGTGGCCTTACCCTTGGAACTCAATGGAGACAGGGAGGCGCTTAAAACGGCCCGAAACTATTTAGAGCGTGTAGGGTTGGCACATCGAGTAACACATTACCCGCGGCAACTCTCTGGGGGTGAGCAACAGCGAGTGGCAGTCGCTAGAGCTTTTGCCTGTAAGCCGACTATTTTGTTTGCTGATGAACCTACCGGTAATTTGGATACAGGTACAGGGGAGATTATTAATAATTTGCTATTTGATCTTAATCGAGAAGAGGGTACAACCCTCGTACTGGTTACCCATGAGATGAATTTGGCCGCTCGCTGTAATACGACATTGCAATTGCAAGCCGGTCGTCAGATGACGCCTGCGGAGAATAGTAAGGACACTACCGAGAAGGAGAATTAATGTTTTCTTTGAAAATGCTTATTAGAACGTGGCGAGGTGGTGAGCTTGGGCTGATTTTGTGGTCACTAATTCTTGCTGTTGCGGTAGTTACATCCGTTTCTTTATTAGCGGAGCGAATAGAAAGAGCTCTAACTCAGGAATCAAGTAGCTTTTTGGCAGCTGATTTAGTGGTGAGAAGTAGCAAAGAGGCTCCATCTGCTTGGCTAGAGGAGGCGCTGAGCAAAAATATCGAAACTGCTAAAATAATGAGTTTTTCCTCAATTGTTTTTTTTGGCGATGACCTACATTTGGCGTCGATTAAGGCAGTGCAGCCCAATTATCCTTTGCGTGGATCGATAAAACGTTCTACAACGCCATTTAGCAGAGATCCAGCACTAATTGAAGCGGTCAGCTATGGTCCCGAAAAAGGCAATGTCTGGGTTGATGCAAGATTATTGCCTCTTTTGGACATTAGCTTGGGGGATAGTATTGATCTTGGCGACACCAGTTTAAAAGTGACTCAAATACTAGTGGAAGAACCAGATGGTAGCTCTTACTCATTTGTTGGCGCTCGGGTACTCATGAACTATGCAGATATTCCTGACAGCGGTGTAATTCAACCAGGCAGTCGTGTTACCTATCGATATCTGATGGCCAGTGATGATCAGGCTGCGTTCGAATCCTATGTGATTTGGCTGAAGTCTCAGCTGGATATCCATGATCGTCTTATTACTCCTGATGAGGCGCAAGCAAGTATCGCCAATACAATGGACAAAGGTCGACGTTTTTTGCTTCTTGCTGGCAGCATCGGTGTTGTACTTGCGGGTATTGCATTGGCATTGGCAAGCCATCATTTTGCTAGTGGACAAACAAAGCAGGTGGCTTTGTTAAAGAGTTGGGGTATTTCTGCGCGCAGAGTAAGATTCCTTTACGCACAGCAGAGTCTTTGGATGGGTTTGTTGGGTTCATTGGCAGGTCTGTTAGTAGGCTATGCGTTTCATCATATTCTTTTGTTTGTTGTCAGTGAGTGGCTGCCTATAACACTTCCATCTGCAGGATCCAGACCTTGGGTGATCGGTTTAGCCACCGGGTTGATTTGTTTGGCAGGGTTTACTCTACCAGCATTATGGCATTTGCCCGCACAATCACCCCTTGCAGTGTTGCGACAAGATATTGTCTCCAAGCCGGTTAATTCTCTGGTTCGCGGTGGTCTGGGTGTTGTTGCCATCGCTGGTTTATTACTTTGGTATAGCAATAATATTGCCGTCTCCATGGCAATATTAGCTGGGTTTGGGCTCACCGCTATTGCCTCTGTTGTGGCGGGTCTGGTTCTGTTGCGATTGGGAATGCAATATGGTCAACGGCTAGGCAGCGTCTGGCGGCTAGCGTTGGCTAATTTATGGCGTCGAAAAACTCAAAGTCTGATTCAAATAGTCGGATTTTCAGGTGCTATTGCACTACTAATGATTATGGTGATCGTGCGTACCTCACTTATTGACCAATGGCGCTTTCAGTTAGCTGATGATGCACCCAATCATTTTTTAGTTAATGTGGCACCTTTTGAGTTAGATGGGGTACGTAATTTGGTTACCGATAATGATCTGAACACGGCGGGTTGGTATGCCATGGTAAGAGGTCGTATGACTGAGATCAATGGAAAACCAATTACTGACGTACAAAAAGATAGCCATGAGTCCTTTCGACGAGAGCTTAATCTAAGCTGGACTACAGTGTTACCCGAGGGTAATAAAGTCACCAAAGGTCAATGGTGGGACACTATAGATCTTGATGAATTTAGTGCGCAAAGCACCGCTGGTGAAATTATCGCACCGGTGTCTCTAGAGGATGAGCTTGCGGGTGAATTGGGTTTAGTTTTGGGTGACCGTATTACCTTTAGTGTTGGCGGTCTGCGCTTTGAGGCTGAAATGGTGGGAACTAGGAGTTTGAATTGGGACAATATGACTCCCAACTTCTATTTTTTATTTCCCGAAGGTTTACTTGAAGAGTATCCCCGAACCAGCATGACTAGCTTGTATATACCGCCAGAAAAGAAGTTATTGGTGAACGATATCTTACGTCAATTTCCGACGGTACAAGTGATTGAGCTGGACAAGATCATTGATCGTATCCGCACCATAGTCTCTCAGGTGAGTCGAGGTCTTGAGGTGATGACCTTACTCATTTTGGGCTGTGGTGTTTTAGTCATGTTTGCCGCGGTAAGTTTGTCCATGACAGAGCGATTACAGGAGAGTGCTATTTTGCGGACGCTGGGTAGTTCCAGGCGTCTGATATTAGGCATTCAGCTAATTGAATTTAGTGGTTTAGGTTTGATGGCAGGTTTATTGGCAAGCGCTGGTGCGGAGCTGTCAGTTGCCATGTTGCAACATTTTATGTTCGATTTACCGCTGTCATTACACCCATGGTTGTGGGTGGTGGGTCCTCTGAGTGGAGCGTTACTGGTGGGTTCGCTAGGCGTAGCTTATAGCCGAAAGGCAGTAGTTCAACCACCGTTAGAAGTGCTTCGAGCCTTGTAACCATATGCATAGGATGCAGTTCGAACTATTTCAAAGGAAGTTGAATGCTAAATGTAGTACCACTGTCGGTATCGGAGGTAACAGCAATTTGGCCTTGATGCTGTTCGGTGATAATAAAGTGGCTAAATGACAGTCTTTGTTCTGGGTCATAGGGCGCAGATGATGACTCGTCTGTGCCAGATGACTCGAACAGATATTTCTGATTGCCATCACTTAATGGTTTGCCGTTGTGGTGCAGGCGAATCCAGAGATCATTATAAATTTGGCTTACAGCAATAGTGATTTCTGGGGAGTGATCTAAGTCGTCTACTTTGCCAAGTGCAGAACAAGCCTGCCGAATAAGACTTAAAAAGACTTGCTGGAGTTCTCTATGGTAACAAGGCAAGTCGAGTAGATCATCGGCATAGTCCCGTTTAAGCACGACATCGTGAAAGCGAAGTCCAGAATTTGCCGTTATAGCGTTTCTTGCCAGATCGATACTATGGTCTATAATATGGGTGATATTAGCAAGGGACTTGGCATCGCCGCCGCCTTGGGAGAAATCTAATAAACTATCGATGATAGATTTAGCTTGTTGCCCTCGTATGACTGCATCTTCCAAGGTTTCACGCATATCAACCACGTCAAAAGTGTCATCGGTAATATCTTGGCGTAAGGTTTTTACTGAGCTAAGCATGGCTTTTAGTGGCATATTAATATCATGAGCCATAGCCGAGGTCATCTCTCCCATCAACGACATTTTATCCTTTTGA
>DNBN01000056.1:0-1317 GCA_003491845.1 Porticoccaceae bacterium
GCGGGCGATGGTTTTGATGGGGCCAGCGCAGTGCACAGCCATATGACCAATACCCGGATGACGGACCCTGAGGTGCTGGAAACCCGTTTTCCGGTGCGCCTGAACGAATTCTCTATTCGCGACGGTTCGGGCGGTCAGGGCCGCTTTAATGGCGGTAATGGAATTGTAAGAAAACTCCAGTTTTTAGAGCCAATGACTGTTACCATGCTCTCGTCGCATCGAATTATAACTCCTCATGGAGCAAAAGGCGGCGATGCGGGCGCAATCGGTGAAAACAGCGTTATCCGTGCAAATGGAGAACATCAGACGCTGAGGGGAAATGATGAGATCTCTGTTTTGAGCGGTGATGTGGTCGTTCTTAAAAGCCCCGGTGGAGGTGGTTTTGGCGAACGGAAACAAAAATCTGTCCATAAAATGAAGAGAAAGCAATTTTGATCTGCTGAGTATCGTGAGTAAACACAGCAGCACTGATCTTTTAACCCTATATTATCCACAAGCATCGTGTATTTTCCCGGTCCGTGAACCATTAGCATGTGCAAAGAAAGTGTTTTTGTTTTTTAATGATATCTAAGAAACATCTGTATTGGCTCAATATTTTTAGCATAAAAGTTCAAAGGCTGCAGGATCACTCGCAGTGCATCTGTAGTGCACTTTTTTGTGGGCGTTCATAGAGCAAACTGTAATCTCAAACACTGTGTCTAGACCCTATTGGAAGAACACAGGCATTGTTCTTCGGATTTCAAAAGATAGGAAACACAGAACCAAAAGAAGGCCACTCAAGGCGCTGGATTACCACTTATGGTGCCGGACAGGATTATCCCGATGGAAAACAGGTCAAGTATGTTCTAACATTGCAATTGAACCCGCAGATAAGGCCGCTCATTTGAGCGGCTTAACGACCAACATATCTGTTTGACGCTGCAACAGAGACAAGGCTTATGGTTTCATTTTTCGGAAAGCACTCACGATGAAATTCATTCATATAACGGATGTCCACCTCGTAGGAGATAAGGGCGCGTTGAACGGTCTGGTACCTTTTGTACATTTGGATGCATGTCTCAACGATGTTGTTCAGTGGCATCGCGATGCAAGTTTTTGTGTTATTTCTGGCGACTTAGCCGAATTCGCAGAAACCAACGCCTATCAGGCTTTAAAGATGAGGCTTAGCTCTTTTCCTCTGCCATGCTTTTTAATGATCGGCAATCATGACAATCGCACTGTGTTCCAGTCGGTTTTTCCCAAACACCCGAAAGATTCAAATGGTTACATCCAGCATAGGTTTGAAAAAAATGGCTGTGTTTTCTTGTTTCTTGATAC
>DNBN01000056.1:1684-4102 GCA_003491845.1 Porticoccaceae bacterium
TGGCTGAAACAGCAGTTGATACAGGCTAAAGATAAGCCTACGTTTTTGTTTCTGCATCATCCGCCTTTCAACATTGGCGTTCCATATGTGGACAATATCCGCTTGCAAGAAGTCGAAGAGTTTGCGGCTGCCCTAAAACACGGGCAAAATATACGGCACGTGTTTTATGGCCACGTACACAGGATGACATACGTGAACTGGCGCGGGGTTCCCTTCACGAGCTTGCCAAGCCTAAATCACCAGATTCCCCTTAACGCAGCCAGTGTACAGGGAGAATTTTGCGATGAACCTGCCGCTTATGGTGTTGTGCAGATAGAAGATGATCAACTGACAGTGCATTTTAATACCTTCCTACAGCGCAATTCTCTGCATCAGACCTGAAATATGGATTTTTACTGGATAGGTTTGGTTCTGGTATCCGCCTTGCTTCATCCGTTGCGAGACTTGATTCTCAAAGGGACCGCGCAACCGATGCTGTGCTATGCGGGGGTGTCCGTTGTGTGGGTCGTGCTGGCAGGTTTTCATGCGGTCACGACGGGTCAAGACCTTTCTTTGCAAAAAGAAATATGGCCCTTTGTTGCGACTTCGGTTCTTGGGTTGAGCCTATATTACTATGGCACTTTATCCGCCTTACGACGTGGAAATCTCTCTGTCTATTATCCAATCATTCGATCCTCTCCCATTGCCATTGTTGTGTTCAGTTGGCTCGCGATGGATCGGTCGTACTCTTGGTTGACTATTGCGGGTATCTTTACTGTTTTGTTGGGCAGTTTTATGATTCAGAAAACACCGGGTAGTGTTCTGGAGGATCAAAAAGCTTTTGCTCTGGCGATCATAGCAATGTTGGGTTCGGCTGCTTACTCGATAAGTGACGCCGGTGCGATGCAATTTACAACGCCCGCAGTATACTTGTTTTATACGAACATCTCAGTCACGGTTTTACTTCTCGGTATTCAGAGATGGGAAAGCCGCTTGAACACACTGTCATTTGGAGAAGTTGCGCAGCAATGGATGCGTGTTCCTTGGAGAATTATGTTAGCGGGGGTTTCCTCTTATCTTTCCTATTTTTTTATTTTAAGGGCTTTTCAGCTTGGAGCTGAAGCCGCTGCGGTGAGCGCAGTGCGT
The DNA here is from genome assembly GCA_003491845.1 of Porticoccaceae bacterium. Taxonomy (GTDB): domain Bacteria; phylum Pseudomonadota; class Gammaproteobacteria; order Pseudomonadales; family Porticoccaceae; genus HTCC2207. Next base: position 2,810 of record DNBN01000056.1, read on the forward strand.
CAAGCCTCGATTCCAGTCTCAATTCTCCTTGCAGCAATAATCCTTTTAGAACCTAGTTTTTTGAAGAATATCGCTTGGGCCAGTTTGATCATGTTAGGAATTTTACTTATCACGCTTTCAACACTTTAAGCAGCTGTTGGAGAGGCTTAAATGCCCAGGGCGCGTCCTTCGTCGAAAATAAGGCTGTTTTTGCTGACGACTGTAAGTACTCTTGAAACGCCAACGGTTAAAATGAAAGTGTGCAGTGGCTTAGCGTACCTAAAAGACGGGATTTCATTTTCATTTAAGACGTGCCAGTTTCTAGCCTCAAAAACCGTACTGGCTAAGCTGCATCGGGGTAATTTTTTGTGAAGTCCAGCGGGCCTTTCAATTCAGAATTTTGAGGCAACGCTTCTGGGTCGCAGTTGGCCATTCGGTGGCTGCAGTCAATTCTTTTTCTTGTACGACACGTCATATATTGTCCGAAAGAGGTGTATGTTTTTTCGTTCCTTAAGGAATGCCAGAAATACCGGGTGGTAATACCTACGCCGATCGGGCGCGTGCAAATTCGAACCCGGCAACAAAGTTCATGCCCAGCCCCCTTTTTGCAAGCCCTCTAAATAATCTTGCGGCTGCCCATATCAGACATAATATGGATCTAAAACTGATGTTCAGGGCATGATACGGGAAAGAAACCCAACTTTGATTTGCAACTGTCTGAAAAGAACGCACCGCAATATAGAGCTTTGCATTAGTCTATGGTTATGATTGAAATAAAAAATTTGAGACTTAGATAGTTCTCAGACATGTTTTTTGATGTACCGCTCTGGCGAGCGTAGTCTATGGGATGTGGAACATGTGGTCTTATAATAATCCGGTCAGAATTCTTTTCGGAAATGACGGGTTTGCCTCGATTGCGCCTTTAATTGATGGTCGGCCCTATGCTCTCGTTACCTATCCTGATACCCCGTTTCAGGTTTTGACAGAACACCTGACAAAAGAGGCAGGTAAGCCGCTGATTGTTGTCAACGATATCGCCCCAAATCCTGATTTTAAGCTGCTCTCTGAACAATCAGCGCGCTTTGCGTCGTTGAGAGCTGGGCCTGAGGTGATCGTTGCACTCGGGGGTGGCTCAGTTATCGATTCTGCCAAAGTTTTTGCTGCAGCGGGCGGTGATTTCAATAGAGTGCAGCGCCACTTGGAAGCTGGCTGTGGCGAGCCTACGTTGGCAACCATTCCAGTCATCGCCGTACCCACAACAGCAGGTACAGGCAGCGAGGTTACTTCCTTTGCAACCGTTTGGGATGAGGAACG
>DNBN01000285.1:0-3410 GCA_003491845.1 Porticoccaceae bacterium
CACGTTATGATAAAATTCCGTTTCCGGAAGAGTGGCAGAGCGGTTTAATGCACCGGTCTTGAAAACCGACGTGGGTTCGCGCCCACCGTGAGTTCGAATCTCACCTCTTCCGCCATTATTATTGACTTAATTTATTTATAATCAATGACTTAAAAGATAATAACCACTTCTTTAGTGGTTTGATATACGGTTTGATATACGGTTAAGTTTGAATAACATAGCATTATCACCATATAAGACACCCCACCACACCCCCATGCCATCACTTTCAAACTGGGACTCCTAACTACCCCTATACATCTTAATCTGCACAAATGATGCCTAGTTTTCTCAAAACACACCCCCTATGAAATACAAAAGGCTATGCAAAAAATATTTCTAGCAAAAATCCTCAATACCTCATTTGCCAGCTTAATTTATTCCTTTAATAAAATTTATATCTTTATAGTAATGTAAACCCATAAATCTTAATCATGTTCTAAAGTGAAAATTTCTTACTTTGTGGTCTTTCTTCCTTCGTATGCTAATCGATAAAGTACAGGCAACACTAGCAATGTAAGTAAGGTTGAAGACCATACGCCACCGATTACAACCGTGGCTAGCGGTCGTTGTATTTCAGCACCTACCCCTGTGGCAATGGCCATAGGAATGAAACCAAGTGATGCAACCATGGCCGTTATTAAAATAGCTCTTAGACGACTCAAGCTACCTTCTTCAATGGCAGTCTCTAATGATTTTCCTTCAGCCAATAATTGCCGAATAAAGCTAATCATAACGAGGCCATTCAAGACAGCAATCCCTGATAGTGCTATTAAACCAACGCCTGCAGAGATAGAGAGGGGTATATCTCGCAGCCATAACATTAATACACCCCCAGTTAATGCAAACGGAATACCAGTGAACACAATCAGACCATCTTTAAGGTTATTAAACATGGCGTAAAGCAATATAAATACTAATAACAAGACCATTGGCACTACAATTTTTAACCGGTCGCTAGCTTTTTGTAATTGTTCAAAAGTCCCACCCCAGTTAATCCAATAACCAGCTGGGATATTGACCTCTTGTTGAATTCGTTGCTGAGCTTCAGCTACGTATGAACCAATGTCACGCTCTCGAACATTGGCCGTAATAACCACATTACGTTTTCCATTTTCGCGACTGAACTGATTGATGCCTTGGGATATATCAATGCTTGCAACCTCCCCAAGTTGCAAGTAAACGGGTGCTTCTGCATTATTAGTTACTTTGATTGGCAGTCGTTTAAGTGTATCCATATTCACTCTGGCCTCTTCGGCTAAGCGAACGACAATTTGAAAGCGCCTGTCTCCTTGGAATAGTGTACCAGTCTCATATCCATTCATGGCAATCGCAATCACTTCTTGCACGTCTGCCAAGTTAACTCCTAGCCTCGCAACTTTTTGACGATCAATATTGACGGTGAGAATGGGTAACCCAGTTGTTTGTTCAACTTTAACGTCTTCACCACCTTGAATTCCTGCCAGCACATGAGAGATGTCTTCAGCCGTAGAGTTCATTACTTGGATATCATCACCAAATACTTTCACAGCTACATCGCTTCGGATGCCAGATATGAGCTCATTAAAACGCATTTCCATGGGCTGTGTGAATTCGTAATTATTACCTGGCACGTTTTTTAATGCTTTTTGCATTTGGGCAATCAGCGAATTTTTGCTTAGGTTAGGGTCTGGCCATTCTGACTTCGGCTTTAGCATAATAAAGTTATCTGCAACATTTGGAGGCATTGGGTCGGTGGCTATTTCTGCTGTTCCCAATTTGGCAAATACTCGGTCTACCTGTGGAAATTCTTTCACGGTAGACTCTAACTCCCTTTGCATGGTGACCGCTTGCGTTAAGCTAGTGCCAGGAATGCGCAATGCATGCAAAGCAATATCGCCTTCATCGAGGCTAGGGACAAACTCGCTACCCATGCGACTTGCTAATAAGCCACTCAACGCGACTGAGACCACTGCAATCGTTAGCACTAATACTTTGTTGAGGATTGCCCATCGCAGCAAAGGTAAATAGCGCTGTTTAGCCAGAACAATCAATGTTTGTTCTTTTTCTTCCACTTTTCCCGTAACTATTAGAGCTACTGCGGCGGGTATAAACGTCACTGATAAGATCATTGCGGATATTAAAGCGAAGACGACGGTGAAGGCCATTGGGTGGAACATCTTACCCTCTACCCCTGTGAGAGAAAAAATGGGCAAGTACACTGCTATGATTATCAGTTGCCCATAAATCAAAGGTTTTCTGACTTCTTTCGCCGATGTGAATACTTCATTAAAGCGCTCTGATCTAGTGAGTAGCCTGCCTGCGCTATTTTGTGCATTAGCTAATCGACGCATACAATTCTCTACGATCACAACTGCACCATCAATAATGATACCGAAGTCTATTGCCCCTAAACTCATCAAGTTAGCACTAACTTTACCTGCCGCCATCCCCGTGAATGTGAACAACATAGTTAAAGGAATCACTAACATCGTGATAATTGCTGCCCGTATATTGCCTAAAAAGATAAACAAAATAGCAACGACTAATATTGCTCCTTCAAGCAGGTTAGTTTTTACGGTATTGATAGCTTTATTAATTAAAATTGTTCGGTCATACATCGTCCTTGTTATTACACCTGCCGGTAAAGTTTGATTAATCTTTTTTAGCTGCTTTTCAACGGCAATTGATACTTCTCGACTATTTTCACCTACTAACATGAACACGGTGCCTAATACTACTTCTTGACCATTTTCTGTAGCAGCGCCATTTCTTGATTCGCTTCCAATCATGACCTCAGCAACATCTTTAATACGTAATGGAACGCCCGCTTTAGTCTCTAGCACAATATTACCTATATCTGCTAGGTTACTAACTTGCCCTGGCACGCGAATCAAATACTGTTCACCTGATTTTTCAATATAACCTGCACCAATATTGGCATTGTTATTTTCTAGTGCCAAAACTAAATCTTTCAGAGATAACCCTCTTGATACTAAGCGGTCGATATAAGGTGCCACCTGATATTGTTTTACGTAACCACCGACAGTATTAATTTCATTAACTCCTGGCACATTCCGTAATTGCGGTTTAATGATCCAGTCTTGGACTTCACGAAGGTCCATTAAGGTATAAGGAGTATTGTCTGTTTTTAGGGCGCCTTCTTCAGCTTCAACGGTCCACATAAAAATTTCGCCGAGCCCTGTTGAAGTTGGGCCCATTTCAGGAATAATACCAATAGGCAAACTCTGTTTAACTTGCTGGATTCGCTCATTGACAAGCTGCCTAGCAAAATAAATATCCGTCCCTTCTTTAAATACAATGGTGACTTGAGATAAGCCATAACGTGAAATTGAGCGCGTTTGTTCTAATTTAGGTAACCCAGCCATGGC
>DNBN01000285.1:3647-6652 GCA_003491845.1 Porticoccaceae bacterium
AGCCATGGCAGTTTCTATTGGATAGGTAACTCTTTGCTCAGTTTCTAAGGGGGAGTAGCCTGGCGCCGAGGTATTGATTTGCACTTGAATATTTGTAATATCCGGTACAGCATCAATCGGCAATTTTTGATAATTAAAAATACCAAGTACGGCCATTCCTATTGCGATGAGCATAATTAACCAGCGTTGATTAATAGCAAAATGAATTAGCTTTTCAAACATGGCAGGACTCCTTAATTTTGGTGCCGCATTTTTGAGGCAACATGATATTTTTAATGATCATGAGTGGCTCCAGCTTTACCAATATCTGCTTTAATTAAGAAGCTATTCCCTGCTGCATATTTTTCTCCGGCCTGAATGCCCTCTAATACTTCGACATAGCTGTTATCGCGACGACCAAGCACTAAAGGCCTTGCTTCAAAGTACCCCCCATAGCGACCAAAAACTACCGTCCAATCTCGTAAGGTCTGTATCCCTTCTAGCGACACAGCCAATGGCACTATAACTTCATCGGTGGTTAAATTAATATCCACAGGTAAGCCAGGTAACCAAGTCCTATTTTTATTATCGATTACCACACGTGCCATTGCAGTTCTGGATTGTGACCCTACTAGTGGGCTCACATAAGCAACAACACCAGTAGCATCTGCTGCAAATGAAGTCGCATTAATCGAAACTTTTTGACCAACTTTAACGATATTAATATCTTTAGCATATATCATCATTTCTACCCAGACGGTTGAGAGATCAGAAATTTCATAAAGGATTTCCCTCTCACTAACTACTTGGCCTTCACTGATTTTTTTATTGGTAACTATGCCGTCAATTGGCGAGCGTATTTCGTAGTGTGCTAGATTTTGGCTATTAGCGCTGGCACCGATAACGGCAAGTCTTTGCAATAATTGTTGGGTGTTAATTTTTTCTTGATGTAAATCGTTTTCCGCTTTTAAATAATCCTGCTTAGCAGAAATTTTTTCTTCCCAAAGCTGCTTCTCTCGTTCATAAGTCAACTCAGCAAAGTGCATACGCTTTTGCGCTGCCAATAATTCGCTACGCATATCAGCAATTTCTTGACTAGAGATACGTACCAATACATCGCCTTTCCGAACTTTGTCACCAGCGCTAACACTTACCGATTCCACAAAGCCACTCACACGTGACACGGCTTGCACACTTTTATCTGCATTGCGCTTAATTTCTCCCTGAAGGGTCAGCACAGACTTAATGCTTGCAGGCCCAACCGTGAGTACCTCAATGTTATTGTCTAGAAGCTGCTTATCGTTAAGTTGCACTCTCGCCTCGAATTGATCGTAAGAAAATTGATAGGTTTTATTATTATGAAGGGCCGCAATGCTTACGCTAAAAGAATGCGGTTCTTCAACGACGACATCACTTTTGAGATAGTCATTTTCTTTCAGAAACTGAAGTATCTGGGGATTTTTACCTAATCGCTTTAATTGCACTGTGACCGTTGAAGTTTCAGGATTTAATGCTTTGCCATTTTGATAAGTATAAATCCTAAGTTCTGGTGGTACGTTTTGCTCAAAGATGGTCACTTCTAGACTGTACTCATCTTGTGTAAAGAGCTTACCACCATGTGGGCCCTTTAAAATTTCTTGGGATATACCACCATTTGCATGCTCGTCATGTGGCGCACTTTCTTTAGCGAGTAAATGGTCTTTTTCGTGATCATGTTCTTGTTCGCCGTGCTGGGGTCTAGTGCTTGCTTTTGAAGGCATCGATTCTTCCGTATGATTGAGTTCTTGATGCGTGTCTTGATGTTGTTCAGTGTTTAGTATGAGTATAGCCAGGATTAAGCCTATGGCGATGACAGCTAGAATGATTGCAGCTTGTTTGTTTTTTTTAAAAAATAACATGATTTACTCCTTTTCCTGTTGGGCCGGATGTGTCACTACATGACCTAAAATACTTTCTATTTCTGCGATTGCTTGATGTGCATCTAACAACACTTGAATATATTGGGATTTGGCTTGAAACAATGTGCGCTGAGCATCAAGCACATCTAAGAAATTAAATTTACCGGCATTAAAGCCTTTGTTCGCAGCTTCAAATGCATTTTGAGCACCAGGCAATATCTCTTCACGTAATGATATAGCGCTAAGTCTTGCAACACTGAGGCGCTCATGCTCTCCAGCCAACTTAGTGGCGAGTTGATTTTTTAATGCAATCAATTCATCTTGAGCTTTATATTGAAGACTAACAGCTTCTTGAACGTTGCCTTGGTTGTGATCAAATAGTGGGATTGGGACTGATAATCCGATTAATGCTTGATTTAAGCCAAGCTCATTATTATGGACTATACCAGCACTGATTGTAATATTGGGTGTCGATTGGCTACGTGCCAATTTAGTCGAGCCACCACGGGCACTAACTTCTAAATTCGCAATCCCAATTGCTGGAGCGTTTTCTAATAAGGCTAACAAATTTTCGAAGCTTGGGACTAGTGGGATATTTTCCACATCACCGTAAGCTTGTTCAAACACAGGGAATGGATTACCCCATAGCGCACTAAGTCGTTTACGCGAACTATTCAGTTGACTATTTGCTTGGTTAAGCTCTATTTTTGCGGTAAATGCTGCAATGTTAGATTTTGTTTCCTCAACTGGCGAACTCTTGCCAGCGTTAACCCGCTTAGTGGCAGCATTAACAGCTGCATTAGCGACCTCAAATGAGGACTTGCTCAGAGCCAAACGCTCTTGCGCCACCAACACTTCATAAAAGGCATTGACCGTATTTGCATGAATCGTGGCTTTCAAAGCATCTAATTCTGCCGTCGCTTTTGTATACAAGATATCTGCAAGAGCTAACCGTGATTCACGTTTATTACCTAATTCAATTTCTTGATTAAACTGAAGCGTTATTTGTCGGGTATCTCTTCGTGTATCTTGGATTTCAGAGGAAATATAAGGATTGTGTCGCACACCAGCCTGTATTCTTGCTCCTTCAGTCGCTTCTTGCTCTCGCAAAGCGACTGAAATTTCTGG
>DNBN01000266.1:0-773 GCA_003491845.1 Porticoccaceae bacterium
ACCATTGGTGGCGCACGCAATCCACCCGCAGCAGCCTTCAATCGCATATCAACAAAAGCCCTTCGCTCGTCTTCGGGCAAATAAAGTCTATCGTGACCCCAGAAACTAGGGCCCACTGTGGTTTCATGAGGCTCCCAAGTCACAGGATCTATCAACCTTCCGCCCCAACCGCTTTCAACAAAAAAACCTGACGGCGTATTGGCGTAAAAACTAGTTATATGGTCATTTGTATGACGACCCAGCGTGTAAGCGATGCCATCTTTTTGTTGACTTGCCAGGTCATAACCTTGCCCCATATCATCGAGGTTTTCATACTCCACCATGAAGTGGTGAAACCCGGAATTACCTGAGCCAACTATAGCAAAACTGTGATGCCGACCATTGACGTGAAAAAAGTAAAGAGGTATCGGATCAAGTCCATAATCACTGACGGCAAAACCTAATATATCGCAATAGAACGGCAAAAGAGCTGTTGCGTCTGGGACATGTAAGACTGCGTGCCCCATCCCTAATGGGCCTGTTTTGAAACCGTCAATTGGACGTCCAGGAATGAAAGGGTCCTCTGCTTTTTGAGGGTTCCAAACTAGTTCAATTCGATTTCCGGCAGGATCACTGCACACAATTAAGTCTTCTACAAAGCGACGGTCAGCTAGCTCACTCCCCCCCTCTGTTACTTTATGTCCCGCATCATCTAATTTGGCAGCAAAATATTGGAGGTCAGATTTTTTTGATACTTCCCATCCGATAAAAGCCAACGTTTCACCAGGCTCATC
>DNBN01000266.1:1021-1522 GCA_003491845.1 Porticoccaceae bacterium
TGGCGTCCACCATGGTCAGCAAGATGCATGGCAAGAACCTTACCAGCAAAATATTTCCAATCATCCACTTTGTTAGACCTAACTCCAAGATAGCCCAAAGATTTAATTGGCATTTTTGTTACCTTCCCTGATCTCGGCTTAAATTACGCAGCAAAGAATATTCTTAGAACCGGTTCTCCACTTAACGTCCATCAGGCGGACAACTCTCGCTTTTTGTGGGCAACTCCAATCGTAAAGCCTCCCCTCCATGACATCGTTTCATTTGCGCCCTGGCGTCCCATCAAAGTGTTTTTTAAGGGTGCTCCAACAGTCTGCATAGTTTTCTTGCAGCGGGGCCTCGGTGGCTGCAAAGGTTGTCAGATGCTGCGGAAAGCGCGTTTCAAACATAAAGGACATCGTGTTCTTCAGCTTCTCGGCTTTGAGATCGCTATTGGATGCGCCTTCGAACGCATCCTGATCCGGCCCATGCGGCAGCATCATATTATGCAGGCTTATTCCGCC
>DNBN01000266.1:1819-2814 GCA_003491845.1 Porticoccaceae bacterium
GGCACAAAACCCTCTGGCTTGGCATCATAAACGCCGTAAATGTTGCCCATAAGCTCCGACATGATGTTCTTGTGATACCATGGCGGGCGGAAGGTATCTTCAGCAACCATCCAACGCTCCCGAAACAGAACAAAATCGATATTGGCAGTTCCTGGACTGCCAGATGGTGCGGTGAGCACGGTGAAAATTGAGGGGTCTGGGTGGTCAAATAACACTGCTCCCACGGGGCAATAGTTGCGCAAATCATATTTGTAAGGGGCGTAGTTGCCGTGCCATGCCACCACATCCAATGGGCTTTGGGAAATCTCGGTCACATAAAATTGCCCGCACCATTTGATCGTAACGGTTGAAGGGACCTCGTGATCTTCAAACGCAGCTATTGGCGCTTTGAAATCCCGTGGATTTGCAAGGCAATTCGCCCCAATAGGGCCGCGTGCAGGCAGCTCGAATTTCTCACCATAGTTTTCGCACACAAAACCCCGCGCTGGCCCGTCCATTAATTCAACGCGGTAAAGCAGGCCCCTCGGTATGATGGCAATTTCCTTGGGTTCTAGATCAATAATCCCGAGTTCCGTATGGAACCGTATCCGACCTTGCTGGGGGACCACCAACAGTTCGCTGTCGGCAGAATAAAAATAATTGTCTACCATGCTTTCTGTTACAAGATAGACATGTGTTGCCATGCCTATTTGGGTATTTACGTCACCGGCCGTTGTCATCGTGCGCATGCCGGTCACCCAGGTCAGAGGCGTGTCTGACACCGCGATCGGGCCCCAGCGATATTGACCCAAACTGATTACATCGTGATTGATGCAGGGCGCAGTTTTCCAATAGGGCATTTCGACCTTTGTATATCGGGTCGAGTGTTTAACTGATGGGCGAATGCGGTAACACCATGTGCGTTCGGGTGGATGTTTCGTAAATGCGGTCCCGGACAACTGTTCTGCATAGAGGCCATAATCACATTTTTGCGGGCTGTTGCGACCTTGAGGCAA
>DNBN01000174.1:0-363 GCA_003491845.1 Porticoccaceae bacterium
ACTACCTACCTTGCCCGCAAAACATTGCAACTGATGTTATTGCTGCAGCAAAAGAGCTCAAAGCGTCCAAATAAAACAGTGCCATAAATAAAAAAACCCGGTGACTGATATCGCCGGGTTTTTTTTGCACGAATCACTAACCACTGAAAATTCAGCTCATATTTCTTGCCATTACTGCCTCGGTAATATTCTTTGGTGCTTCGGAATACTTTTTAAATTCCATAGTGAACGTTGCTCTACCTTGAGTTGCTGATCTTAGGTCGGTGGCGTAACCAAACATTTCACCCAAAGGTACATCTGCATTGATTACCTTCCCTGCGGAGCTCTCCTCCATACCAAGAATCAAACCGCGACGGCGATTTA
>DNBN01000174.1:527-2356 GCA_003491845.1 Porticoccaceae bacterium
GCATAACCAAACATCTCTGCCAGCGGCACTTCAGCATCGATCACTTTGCCCATTGGGCTGTCCGCCATACCCAAAATCAAACCGCGACGGCGATTTAAGTCTCCCACAACATCACCCATATTTTCCTCAGGAGTTACCACCTCAACCTTCATAGTTGGCTCAAGCAACACAGCACCACCAAATTCAGTTAATTTTCGTGTCGCCAGAGATCCGGCAATTTTAAAAGCCATCTCAGAAGAATCCACGTCATGGTAAGATCCATCGTATAAGGTTGCCTTGACACCAAGCAACGGATAACCTGCCAGAATGCCATTTTGCATCTGCTCTTCAATACCTTTGGCAACGGCTGGAATATATTCTTTAGGTACACTACCGCCAACTATCTCGTTAACGAAGTCAAGCCCTTCAGCACCTTCATCTTCAGCTGGTTCAAATTTCAAACAGACATGTCCATACTGGCCTCGGCCCCCTGACTGACGAACAAACTTCCCTTCAATTTCACAACTATTGCGAATGGTTTCTCGGTACGCCACCTGAGGCTTGCCTATGTTAGCTTCTACTGCAAACTCTCTGCGCATACGATCAACTAAGATATCAAGATGCAATTCACCCATACCTGAAATAATCGTCTGTCCGCTCTCCTCATCTGTTTTAACTCTGAAAGAGGGGTCCTCTTGGGCCAATTTACCGAGTGCAACACCCATTTTTTCTTGGTCGGCTTTAGTTCTAGGCTCAACTGCAACAGAAATTACTGGCTCTGGAAACTCCATACGCTCTAGTACAATTTGAGCATTTTCAGCACAAAGGGTATCACCTGTAGTGGTGTCTTTTAGACCAATGGCCGCTGCAATATCGCCAGCTAAAACTTCTTTGATCTCTTCGCGACTGTTAGCATGCATTTGCACCATTCTACCGACACGCTCACGCTTCATTTTGACCGTGTTGTAAACTGCAGTTCCGCTCTCTAAGGTGCCTGAGTAAACACGCATAAACGTAAGCGTGCCAACAAAGGGGTCAGTGGCAATTTTAAAAGCTAATGCTGAAAATGGTGCGTCATCCTTGGCGCTACGAACTGCTTTTTCACCATTTCCAAGCTCCCCCTCAATAGCTTTGACCTCAGTAGGCGATGGTAAATATTCCACCACCGCATCCAACATCGCCTGAACGCCTTTGTTCTTAAAGGCAGAGCCACCAAGCACTGGAACAATCTCGTTAGCTAGCGTTCTAAGTCTAAGACCATGCTTAATCTCAGCCTCCGTTAGCTTATCTCCCTCAAGATACTTGTCAGTTAATTCATCGGTGGCTTCGGCTGCAGCCTCAACGAGATACTCATGCATTTCAAGACATTCCTCCAGCATCTCATTGGGAATATTTGCATACTCAAACGTCATACCTTGATCGCTGTCATTCCATATCACTGACTTCATTTTAACCAGATCAACCACACCCTTAAAGTTCTCTTCAGCCCCAATCGTCAACTGTAATGGAACCGGTAATGCCCCAAGGCGCTCTTTAAGCTGCTCAACCACCATCATATAGTCAGCCCCAGCACGATCCATTTTATTAACAAAGACCATTCGCGGAACTTCATACTTATTCGCCTGACGCCACACGGTTTCAGTTTGCGGCTGTACCCCAGAGGAACCACACAAAACAATCACAGCCCCATCCAATACACGCAGAGATCTCTCAACTTCAATAGTGAAGTCTACATGACCTGGAGTATCAATAATGTTTATACGATGATCATCGAACTGAGCATCCATCCCTTTCCAAAAGCAGGTGGTCGCCGCAGAGGTGATGGTAATGCCACGCTCTTGCTCTTGCTC
>DNBN01000174.1:2625-3449 GCA_003491845.1 Porticoccaceae bacterium
TGCTCTTGCTCCATCCAATCCATTGTGGCAGCACCATCATGGACCTCGCCAATTTTGTGAGACAGCCCAGTATAAAATAGCACTCGCTCAGTGGTAGTGGTCTTGCCGGCATCAACATGAGCACAGATGCCGATATTACGATAGCGATCAATAGGGGTTTTACGTGCCACAATATCTTCCTCTTATTTAAAACACAAAAAGGTGGCTATTATAGCCACCTTTTTACGAACATCTTTTTTCTAACAGATGCTTAGAAACGGAAGTGCGAGAACGCCTTGTTCGCTTCGGCCATACGGTGTACGTCTTCACGCTTTTTAACGGCTCCGCCTTTACCTTGAACTGCATCGATAAGCTCACCTGCAAGACGCTGTGGCATAGACTTCTCACCACGGCTCCGCGCATAATCAACTAACCAACGCATCGCCAATGCTGTGCGACGAGAAGGACGAACCTCAACAGGCACCTGGTATGTTGCACCACCCACTCGACGAGACTTAACCTCAACTAATGGAGCTACATTATCTAAAGCCTCTTCAAACACTTCTACAGGGCTCTTCTTGAGACGATCTTCAACGATATCTAGTGCACCGTAAACAATTCTTTCGGCGACTGATTTCTTACCGCTAACCATCACGTGGTTCATGAACTTGGCGAGCGTGATGTTACCAAATTTTGGATCTGGTAAAATCTCCCGCTTTGCTGCTACTCTTCTTCTTGGCATCGTTTTGCCCTTCTATTCAGGTTTTTCTAGGGATAGGCCCTAGCCTTACTTGGTTGTTAACCGATTGTCACGCAATTAGGCTTTAGGCCGCTTGGTACCATAT
>DNBN01000236.1:0-2130 GCA_003491845.1 Porticoccaceae bacterium
ACAAGCTGTTGGTAGCGCTATGGCGAAGACGTTCTACTTCTTCGTTAACAGAAGAATCTTTTTCAATAAAAGTGTCAGACGAAGGAACATAGGCCTCGGGCTGAAAATAATCAAAGTAAGACACAAAATATTCCACAGCATTGTTGGGAAAGAAGCTTTTAAACTCTCCATAAAGTTGCGCCGCTAGGGTTTTATTGTGCACTAGTACAATTGTCGGTCGCTGTACTTTTTGAATAACATTAGCAATTGTAAAAGTTTTCCCAGACCCAGTAACACCCAATAGAGTTTGACCGGCTAGGCCATTCTCTAGACCTTCCACTAAACCAGTAATCGCCGCTGGTTGATCACCTGCAGGGGCATAGTCGCTGACCACAGAAAAGGGTCGAATGGCAGAAATTTTAGCTTTGCTTAACAAGGTTTGCGGCCCACCTGTTTTGGATCCATGAGGTTTTTACATAACGCCATAAAATGCGATTGATTTTTATCAGCAAGGCTCTGGACAAGCGCATTAAATCCCTGCTTCTTTAGCAAATCTCGATACTGGTATTTTTTTATTTTCACATAGGTTATCCCTTTGACACGCACGTCTACCGCCCGCCACTGTCCTTGAGGATTACGTTTAATCAACAAATCTAGATTTATATCAGGCAGCAAAGGCGACTCCATAACTACCTGTACCCAACCTCTACCAGCATTAGCATTAACCACAACATCTGCCACGTTAAAGACCTGTCCCGAATAATTTTCAAGGCCCTCATAGGCGTAGCGAATCAGCGTTTGTTCCACAGCATTTATCATTGCGTTGCGTTGCGCCTGATCTAAGCCAAGAAATGCCTGCTTACCCAACAGGGCGCGACTGGTGGATGCACTATCCCAATGATTAACCACCGAGGTTACCAAAAAATCATAATAGGCAACCGGATCATTTAGATAGACTGCCTGTCCAGTTGATAATTGCTCAGTAATATTAGCTAGCAAGGCTGCAAACTGATCTTGCACCAAAGCCTTTTGCTGTTTTTCCTCTAACACTTTATCAACAACAGGCGTCTTGATTACTTGATCATCAGCCACGCTTGGCATACTGATTAACCATACAGATAAAAAGACCGCGATTGACGCGTCAATTAAAGTTCTGGTTTGTGGCAGAATATTCTTCATTATTACGGCTCCCTTGATAATAATATGCAATAGATCAAGATGTTATAACCTCTTGTTGACTAGGACTTACGAGCTATTTTTTATCAGCCGAACCTATAACCAACTCAATCCCCTATTCTAGTCTTTTTTAGTCTGGCCTGTAAGCAACAGTAACTTAAAAATCTCAGTAAAAACAACGAAGGAAATTGTTGACTCCTTTATGCGGGGTGCTAAAATGCGCGCCTCCTTGGGAGATTTACAATTCCGCCTTAGCTCAGTTGGTAGAGCAAATGACTGTTAATCATTGGGTCCTTGGTTCGAATCCAAGAGGTGGAGCCAAATTTTAAAAGGGTTGCAGAAATGCGGCCCTTTTTTTTGCTCAGTGAATCGCGCTTGGTTTTTACCAATCTGCCGACAGGTCAGCATTTAGCGACACGTTAAAGACTAGAACCCTCAACCAGAAAAGAGCATACTGGCGCTCGAAAAAGGTGATCCTAGGATGGATAGCCTTTTTTACGATCGAGTGCCCGTCGGGGTAGATTTTAGACTCTACGTATTAGCTACTGACCCTCTGTATCTATATCTAGAGGTGTTTAGAAAGCCTTAAATAAGACGTTGCTAACGTTCTCGATAGACTAGGGTTGAGACTAAATGGAATTTCTCATGGAGAAACACCGATGATTCAGTACCTACCATCACTGGCAGGCGTAGCACTACTCAGCTTTGCCTTTACCAAACTACTAATCCCTATCTCACACGCCACCGGACTGCTCGACCGTCCGCAGGGTCGCAAAGCACACCATGGCACAGTGCCTTTAGTGGGTGGCATCGCCATTTACCTCTCAGTGTTATTTTGTGCAGTACTGTTTCTCAACCTTCCCGAAAGCTTTATTGGCATAGCCCTGATATGCGGGTTAATCACCTTTATTGGCGCTCTGGATGATCGCTACCCGGTGCATCCCTATTACCGGCTGACAATGCAACTTATCGCCG
>DNBN01000236.1:2293-3329 GCA_003491845.1 Porticoccaceae bacterium
TTTATTGGCATAGCCCTGATATGTGGGTTAATCACCTTTATTGGCGCTCTGGATGATCGCTACCCGGTGCATCCCTATTACCGTCTGACAATGCAGCTTATCGCCGGCGTTAGCCTAGCCACTGCTGGCGGCAGCTGCCTGCGCGATCTCGGTGACCTTGCTGGATTTGGCGCCATTAACCTGGGGCTGTTCGCTATTCCGGTTACCGCTGTGGCTATTACTGGATTATGCAATGCTTACAATATGGTCGATGGCATAGATGGCTTGGCGGGCTCACTCACCATTGTCTCACTGCTAAGCCTGCTGGTGCTAGCCAATGGACAGGCGCCAGATAACCAGGTCGCCCTGCTCGCGTATATGGCTACCTCTATCGGCGTATTTCTACTCTTTAATCTTACGGTTGGGCCCTTTGCCAAAACGAAAGTCTTTATGGGCGATGCTGGCAGCACCTTTCTCGGTTGTGCCGTGGCCATTGCAATGATTCACTTTACCCAGAGTCGCCATGCAGTGATCCAACCCGCTACAGCACTTTGGCTGGTGGCTATCCCGTTGATGGATATGGCCAGCACCATGGTGCGCAGGGTCAGAAAAGGTCGATCGCCGTTCCACGCGGATCGAACCCATCTGCATCATATTCTGATGCGCGCTGCCTTTTCTCAACGGCAGGCATTGATGGCGATTGTTTTAGTTGCAACTATTCTTGCCGGAATCGGCATCGTGCTGGAGCGGGTTTGGCCTCAGAGTGAAGCCGTATCTTTTGCCTTATTTTTAATTGCCTTTGGGCTCTACTTTCAGTTTACCTTAAAGCAAGCACGTAAATTTGCGTAGGCAGTGCGGCATCAATTTATCTAACACCCGATCGAATGATCTAACAGCGCAATAGTAAACGCTCTAATAATTGGCATGGCTTTTTTATTCATAGCTGCAAGTTTATTTTATGCTTAGTTAGCGAGGCTAATAACGGAATCAAATTCGCTGACTGCTGCTTCATTTGAGTCGTTGATTAAGAGAGTAGTTGCTACACTAATATGCAGTG
>DNBN01000188.1:0-1594 GCA_003491845.1 Porticoccaceae bacterium
GTATGACCTGACACCGCGGCTGTAAGAACCTTAAATTGCTGATCATTTAGCTCAAATATTTCTCTATGATTTTTTGCGTATGCCGCCGCTCTTGGACCGTGCTCAGGGTCGCGGCCATCATTAACGCGGCAGGAGTCATGAAGGTAGGCAAAATACTCTATTACTTTAAGGTCTGCTCCATTTGTTTCACCTACCATCAATGCATTGTCCATTACCCTATCCCAATGATTAATTCCATGAATTGGCGATAACCATATGTCAGAGTCATTTTTAATTTGGGTCAGCAACTTGGCAACTGACATATAATGTATCCTATGCTGCCGACTTTGATGTGTTGTTATGATGGAATAACTCAGGATCCAATGCATAGCCCATATTATTTGCTCTTACTAGGTTTGATTCGATCAATCTAGTCTGGATCGCATTAGAGCGCTCTGTGATGTCTTTTTGAAAGCGTGCTAAGGCGCTTTGAGTCCAAGCTTCGGAATCTTGATCTTCCACGACTTTCATTATGATCCGATAAAGGCGGGCAAGTGCAAAGCCAGCTGAGAACATATTGGAGTAATCAACGATTTGTTGATTTGTAAGTGCTAGGCTTTTCGCAGGAGAAAGATATAGATGGCCTATATATTCATTACACTGTCGCTGAATCTTTGAGAACCCGGGTGTCATAAGGTCAAATGCTGCTGCTATTCTTTTCTTGAACCCTGCTCTAAGTTCATCAGTTTGGTTGTCACTGTCAAGAGCACCCACTGCCTGATACATCAGATAGATCGCCCGATCATACTCTTCTAATAGATCGTCGCCAGGGATCATGTCAGCGCGCTCTTTGATAAATGCCATCTCTTTCGCTATTTGCTCTTTCTCACCGGGCATTTCAAGTCCACTCTGCGCATATGTCACTCGCTGACTTGTATTCGCTAGAGCGTTTGCACAGTAGCTCTTGGTATATTCGAGTTGATGTTGGATAAGGTGCTTAGTTAGGCCATTTTGTTTAGTTACCTCTTCATTGACGGTATTTAATAAGCTGGCGACTCTCGTATCCATCTGAGTAATCTGGTGTTCTAGCGATGTGTCATTGGCTTGCAGTTCGCACATTTGGACCACCTTCGTCGCGGTCCAGTATGCAACATTGAGACGAGTGTCTTGTCTGACATAAGATCTAAATTGCACTTTATTTACTGATTTATACCACATAGCATTCCTCTAAGGGGTGAGTGTTAGTAGACAGAATGAATTTTTTTGAGCTATTTAAGTTTGAAGTTTTTGGTATTCGTAGTTTGAAAAGACTCAAATTTTTTGCGCATTAGCTCGAGTTCATTAGTCAGAACATCTATGATCTGGGTAACTTGATCTTCTGTATATTCATAATTTTTCTTTTCACTGAGATTAGAAATTGATGTTATTGCCTTAATTGCTTTTCCGACGCGTTTTTCGGCGAGGTATTTAAATCTTCCTGCAGGCGATCTATCTCGTTTTTGTTGCTCGGTCATCTTTTATTACTCCTCATTGTGATTGTGCCGGGGAATTTATTCGGTCTGGTGAATACTTATACGGTAAGGCCTTGCACATATTTAATGTCTTGCTCCCAGTG
>DNBN01000188.1:1889-4153 GCA_003491845.1 Porticoccaceae bacterium
CCGGAGGCTAAACCTTTGAGTGTCCTTAATAATTTTTCTTTACGACTGATGCTGCTAGGGAACCCCCAGCTCTCCGTATAGTCCCTATCAACCACCGGAGGCATAGGCGCTTCAAGCAAGTATGTAAGTATTAACTGGCGTTGTTCTGCTCTGGTTATTCCGCCATCCCCTACGTGGTAACCAAATGCAGATAGGGCACCATCGCTAGGCATAACGTCAATATTTTTGCCTGAACAAAGGGCTCTATTACGATTAGCTAACTCTTGATATAGGATTTTTTTTCTAGTTTTGGCTGCATCTGTGTCCTGTGCTCGCATAATGTTGTGTAGCATTACCATAAGTTCCTGACTGGACCGATTTTGAAGATTCATATTTGGCATTGTCACTCACTCCTTAGCTATTTCTCGAATTTTCGTCAAATGAAGGCTGCATTATAGCATATGTAACTACATTTGGCAATATGTAGTTATTTTATCGAATATGTAGGCATTTATATCCTATTTGTAGGATCTAGTATGATTTATGCGGAGAGCCTGCTAATACGCAGGTAATAAGCGTTGGCTAGTTGCATGGTATACCTGCTTGGGCCGGCATTCGATTTTCTAATCTTTTCATGACTATGGTATTTTAAAGGCCATGTCACAGGAGAAATTTATGGATGTTTCTATGCTGTTAGCGACTCACCAGTTTGATGCTAACGAACTATATGAGCAGTATCCTCCCGTTATCACTGATTTTAATAAATCGATAGTATTTAAGCTGGGTCTGAAAGGGCATTACGCTGAATCAGCGGCCATTGGCTATACGCGCTGGGCGCAGATGGGGTTGCCTGAGGAGGTTTATAAGAGTGACGTTAAATTAGTTAAGCATAGTGGATATTTTTCATATCCCCCTTCATCTGATCAGTGTGTTGAGTGGCACCTAAATTTTGCTCACGAAGATGTATTCAGTTTTTATGGTGGACCTTTATTTGCTCAAGACGAAATGCAGGCAGCTGAGCACCCCATCCTAGGCTGTCTTCGCGAAGCAATAGTAGATATGGGCCTCGATCGGACTACGGTACAAAACGGTCAAGCAACGCCAATTCTTATTACGGGTGTGGAGCGTCGATGTGAAGTAGCTACAGATCGAAATGCCGAATTAGATCGACCTCATGGATTGTACGGTAATGAATTCCAGTTCGCTTCTGAGGAAGCAATTAGGACCGCTACAACAGTTCTTAGCCCCCCAATGCTGACTAATATCATTGCTATGGAGTCACCGCAGCCAGATTTTGGTCTATATACGAGAGATCAAATTAGATTCATCCTGGTGTCGGCAATCACTGGGTTTTCTGCTGCAGTAAAGCTTAGTAAAGAAATAAACGAGGATATTGAAGTCTCAATACACACGGGATATTGGGGATGTGGTGCATACGGTGGTAACCGTGAGCTTATGCCTATCCTGCAGATCATTGCAGCTTACTGCTCAGAGGTAAGCGTTCTACATTTTCATACAGGTGGAGATGATAGAGGCTTTCTCGCCGCGTTAGAGACTCTCGAAGAAATCATGCCTGAGTGGGAGGAAATAAGCTTAGACGAGTTGATTGAAAGCATCTTATCCTTGCGTTATGACTGGGGCATTAGCGACGGTAATTAGCGACGTAGACGCTCACGAACAAGGTTTATATCCGGAGACTTTTGAGGACTATTATGAAAAGCATCCTTATAAGAACGATTGTTCTTGCAGTTGCACTTGTGATAGCTGGGGTCTATCTCAATAGTGGCACTAAACCTAGAATGAACACCCAATTTCTTTACGTTCTAACCGATAGTGAGTCTCACGAAACGCTAAGAGTTGCGCTTCTAAGTGATCTCCACGTCAAAAACTCACCTGATGCCATCGCTGAGCTTGCGGAGCTATGGTCAGGAGTGATTGAACAAACCCCCGACATCATATTGCTCGGTGGGGACTATATTAACGATGGAGCTTCGAACCAGGACATAGCATCAATTGGGCCCGCTATTGCAAATATATTTCGAGCGTCAGGTGGCATACCCGTCGTGGCTGTTCTTGGAAATCATGATCACTGGTCTGGGGCTGAATCCTGGACGGAGTATCTATCTGAAGCTGGAGTGACGGTGCTGGAGAATGAGACGGTTGTGCTAGAAGCCATTGGTACCTGTATACGCGGTTTTGGTGACGCCTTTACTGGTCACTTCAAATATGTAGACTTTTCTACCGCCTGCGCCGATCGTCTTCAGATCACTCTAACGCATGACCCC
>DNBN01000188.1:4497-4837 GCA_003491845.1 Porticoccaceae bacterium
TACCTTTGCTTGGGCCTTTGTATGTGCCTACTCAGGCGCCCAGAGAAGCCCATTGTGGGCTATATAAAGACAAGCAGAGACAGGTCTTTGTGAGTTCAGGCATCGGAACTAGCGTTATACCGCTGAGATTCAATGCTAAAGCCTCCTGGGACCTCATTACTATCCACCACTAGACATAGATTGATGATAGCTACGCTCACTGTACGACGTTTACAGTCCCTACTGTCTGATATAGCGAACTTAGCGCATTGGGGCGTGTCCTATAAAGTTGTGAATAACAGTGAATGCAGGTAATTTGAGTTTTGTCCGAAGAAATATTCTTGTTGATAATTAATTGGTC
>DNBN01000188.1:5168-5703 GCA_003491845.1 Porticoccaceae bacterium
CCAAAAGCGCCACCATCGTTTATTGGATGGATCGGCCTATTGGGAATAGCAATAGGTACCTTTGGTGAAGTATTTGAGCCAAACACTGGATTTTGGGGCTTTTTGTCTGAACCAAGCTATAACCCAAGTTTCTTTTATTACAATGTGTTTATGGTTAATGGCTTTTGCTTGATTGCCATTGACTTCATACGCCATGTTTGGACAAACGTATTTTTCGCAAAGCAGCGCTGATGACTATGGCCTCTAGGTGATAGTGAGACTGAGTTAGTATTAATAGAGGAACTAAGTCATGAAAATTATATTTGCTAACATTTTTTTGGCCGGCGTGGTCCTTCAGCCAAGTAATCTAGGTCTTCACGAGTTTGATCATGCGGCTAACCCAGAACGCTTTTTAAGCAACTACTGTGGTGATGAGCCCCTAGACGTCATTTACTTAGAGGGCATGAATAAGGTACGTGTAGTACCACGAAAGTTGTCTGAGGGACTTAGTCGAGAAACCAATGACTAGTAAGATCAGGCCAGCTTTGGGTCGGCG
>DNBN01000226.1 GCA_003491845.1 Porticoccaceae bacterium
AGTTTATTTTTGCCGAAAATAAATTTCATGAAAGCAGGTATTGTGGGTTTACCCAATGTTGGAAAATCAACTCTTTTTAATTGTTTATCAAATGCAAAAGCACAAAGTGCAAATTTCCCTTTTTGTACCATAGAACCTAATATTGGTGTGGTGAATGTGCCTGATGCACGTCTTGAAAAATTAGAAAGCTTAGTGAATCCAGATCGGGTATTACCTGCCACGGTTGAAATTGTGGACATTGCAGGATTAGTGAAGGGCGCAAGTAAAGGAGAAGGATTGGGAAATCAATTTTTAGCAAATATTCGCGAAACAGACGCCATTGCCCATGTTGTGCGCTGCTTTGATGATGAGAACGTGATTCATGTAGAGGGTAAAATAAGCCCAGCGGATGATATTGATGTAATCAATACCGAATTGGCACTGGCTGATCTTGAAAGCGTTGAGAAAGCGCTTTTACGGGTAAAAAAAGCAGCTAAAGGGAAAGACAAAGACTCTGTAGCGTTACAATCTGTCCTAGAGAAAATTCTACCTCATCTCAACGAAGCAAAGCCACTGCGTGCGTTTAATTTGACTGAAGACGAGCTGAAACTACTAAAACCATTAAGCCCTTTAACGTTAAAGCCCACGATGTATATAGCCAATGTTGATGAAGAGGGTTTTGATAATAACCCTTATCTAGATTCCGTCATGGCCATTGCAGAGCAAGAAAAAGCAGTTGTAGTACCCATTTGCAACAAACTTGAAGCTGAGATAGGTGAGCTTGAAGATGACGAAAGAGATGAATTTTTGGAAGAACTAGGTATGGAGGAGCCCGGCCTTAATCGTGTCATTCGAGCTGGATATAATCTCCTAGGACTACAAACCTACTTTACCGCAGGTGTTAAAGAAGTTCGCGCATGGACAATTCCGGTAGGAGCTTCAGCGCCAAATGCCGCCGGTAAGATTCATACTGATTTTGAGAAAGGCTTCATTCGCGCAGAAATTGTTGGCTATGATGATTATATTGCCGGTAATGGCGAGCAAGGTGCAAAAGATGCGGGTAAATGGCGTTTAGAGGGCAAAGACTATATCGTAAAAGACGGTGATATAATCCATTTCCGATTTAATGTTTAGATGTCTTCTAAAACTCTAGATAATCTTACCGGCCGCTGGAAGTTTGGTCTATTTTTAGCTGCCAGCACCGCATTGATGTGGGGAGTATTACCCTTAGCATTGAAAGGAATAATGGTCACATTAGATCCCATGACTACGACGTTTTTTCGTTTCTTTATTGCTGCTGCGCTCATTACTCCTTATCTGATCTTCAACAAGAAACTGATCAATCGACATAAATTTCGCTCATTAAAACTAAATCTGCAATTTATAGCGGCAGGTGGATTACTAATAGCTAATTATGCACTATATATATTTGGACTTGAACGAACTACCGCAGAAGCCGCTCAAGTCATGATGCAGCTGGCACCGGTAACATTGCTTTTGGCTGGTGTAGTAGTCTTCAAAGAGCGCTTTTCGGCACTTCAATGGTGTGGTTTTGGCATCTTTGTATCCGGGTTATTGCTATTCTTCAGTCCACGCTTTGCCAGCATATTTGTCGCCTTAGATGACTATGGATTTGGGCTCTTGATGCTAATGACCGCCGCCTGTACTTGGGTGGGTTATGCCATTATTCAAAAATTTCTGCTACGCAACTTTAACGCAGAGGAAACCATGTTAGTGTTTTATTGGATGGGAGCATTGGCTTTTTTGCCTTTTTCAAGCTTTGATCTCTTATCTGAACTGACAGAAATGCAGTGGTGTCTTCTCATTTTTTGTGGACTAAACACCTTAATTGCCTACGGCTGTTTCTCTGAGGCTATGGCCCATATTGAGGCATCAAGAGTAAGTGCGGTGATCGCTTCAACGCCAATAATAACTCTCAGTTTGGTTCAGTTCATTCCCAATCTTGGCATTCAAGCCGAGATTTTACTACCAGTAACGCTACTAGGTGCTACTTGCGTGGTAATTGGCTCCATCATTACCGCAACCATGAAAAACTAGTACTAGACCACGAGCGCTGGGGCCATTCCTAAAAATGCTGCCACAATAGGGTCTTCTCGCCTCTTTTTAAAGCAACAAAGACCCAAATCGAAAGGTGCAATGTTGGTCTTAGCAAGCAATGTTATGCGGTCCTTTACTGGGCTATTGTCTACTACCACAATAGGTGACAGACCAATGCCAAACCCCAGTGCCACCATACTGACCAGAGCTTCTTGCCCCGACACCTGTGCATACACTTTCGGTTTTCCTGAGTGGTGCAGCCTAAACCACTGCTCAAATCGTTTTCTTGCCACACCATGTTCCGGCAGGATTATGGGTATTTTGCTCCAATCGACAGTTGTAGTTTGAAGAGCCTTTTTAACAGCACAATTTATGGTTGGTATAATAATACCTAAGGGCACAGAGGCAATGGTTTGAAAATATAAGCTTGAAGGTAAGTCATCTGGATACGCAGCAATGGCAAGATCAACGCGCTGATTCTTGAGCTGCTCAATACCATCAGCAGCATCACCAGTATCTAAATTAATATCTATATTTGGGTGTGCCTGTCTGAAGTTCTCAAGTAGTGGTGGCAAGTAAGTATATGATGCTGTTACCGAACAATAGATGCTAAGAGATCCAGAAAGTTGTTTCTGGGACTCGCTTAAAGACTGCTTAAGCAGGTCAAATTGCTCTAGCTGTTGTTCGGCATAAACCAGAAATTTATGCCCTTCTTTAGTCAACATCACCGAGCGATTGTCTCGAATAAGGAGCTGACCACCCAATTGCTCCTCAATTCGTTGAACGGCTCGACTTAAGGTAGATGGACTAACATGCTGCATCGCTGCAGTCTTACCAAAGTGCAGTGTAGTGGCTAGATGCTTAAAAAGTTGCAATGAGCGTATATCCATACTCATAGGATACCGGTTAAAAATACATATTGCAAAATATGCAACATGATGTTGAATACATATCGATTTAAGCAATAATAATTTTTTAGTAAACTACACCCTGTTTTATCGGCTATGCCGTGCATTATTTAACTACTAATTCTAACCTTGATCATGGAGATCACAATGGCCA
>DNBN01000164.1:0-5873 GCA_003491845.1 Porticoccaceae bacterium
TGGGCGGAAAGCCCTGCATCGCCGGCTTTATGGACTTCTTAATCGACTGATCTTCAGCAGCTGCAATCTGCATAGCTGAGGCAATCATTAGACACATTAATACTATAATATTGTTGATCACAGTAGACATAATTAACCCTCCATTTTTCACCGCTCGACGCGTTTTATTGTTATTTATGGAAATCTGAATAAGCGCAGAACATAGACTAACTGATTTGACACGAAAACCAAATAAAAGCCTTTTATTTTGCAGTCTTTCAATAACTAAAGCCCATTGCTAAAAATGCTAAATAATGTCTTTGCTGAAAGAGATTCTAAGTTATACAAAACTGAATTCACAATGTTAGATTCATTTATCAATAGGATGCTTAAGTGAAAGCCAACGCTTAAAGATATTGTATTTGAATCGCACTGACTTTCTCTTTTGTTAGTTGCCAAACATGAGTCCGAGGGTGATTTGACGTGGCTCTATCAAACGATAGATAAAGCCTGTGGAGATACAAATAAGCCTTAGCATCATTCTAAAATATAGATTCAGAATTTTTATCTACTATTGTTTTTGCCCAATCAGTGAGGTGTAGTAGTATTGTCATAGCGCCAGTTAATAGCCTGGTTAATCTTACCTCAGAAGGTTGAAGCGCTTAACTTACGAAAGTCAGATCTAACAATATAAGGGAACATCATGGCGATAATGTCGCAATTACTGAGCAAAATTAAGCCAAAAACAGTAGAACAACGGATTGCTCAGTTACCTGGTCTGCCAATTGAATCACTGTTAGCCATTATCCAGCGCGATGAACCAGAAAAACTGCAACTGGCGGCAGTGGAGTATTTAACTGACAGTGCTAGTTTGATAGCGCTGGCCACTGACAGTAAAAGCACTATATTGCAGCAGGCCGCTAGACAAAGAATAGCAACATTGATTGATGAAAATCACATTAGGTTAACTGATTTTGTAAATCGCCAGATTGATACCTCAGTCAAATTAGCTATTGTTGGTCATTGCAAAACAACAGAAGCTGTAAGCCAAGTTCTTTTTAGTGTTGATGATCCTCAGTTTCTTTACACTTTAGCCTTAGAGGGAATGCCAGCAAAAGTACGTGAACTGGCCGCAATAAAAATTGATAATACTGAGCTACTCAAAGAATTACTCAAAGTCACCAGAGGCAGAGATAAACTGGTGTACAAAATTGTTAAAGAAAAGTGTGACGCTCTGCGTCGTCAGACTCAATTAGATGACACTATTCAAAAAGACACCGTAGCACTTTGTGAGCGCCTAGAAACCCACAGCCAGCGTGAATTTGACCAACAATTTATTAATCGAACTAAACGCATGACAGACCAATGGATATCGTTAGAAAGCCATTCCTTGGAACCACCAGCCAAGGCCCTCAAACATCGTATTGAAAATGCAATTGCTTTGTGCCAACAGACTATTGACGTTCATCATCGCCAAGTAGCTCAACAAGCTGCAAAACAGGCAGCCAAAACTGCTGCAAAAGCTGAATTTGATAAGATTATTGATGAACTACAGAGGCTTCTCAGTGAACTTTACACCATCAGTTTTGATGAGAATACCTGTGAGAATAAGGGCAGTAATACGCTAGTGAGAATAACATCCGAACACGGCACCCTTATAAGTCAATGGCAGAAAGCCCAGACCTTGGCTACACCAACACCCCTTGCACTGACAATCTTTGAATCCACCAGTGAAAGTTTGCAGCAGCAGCTTAAGCAGTGTAAAGACTGGGGGAGCATAGGCTATCAACTGACTGGATTAGTCGCCCTTACACCACACTTAAAAAATCAAATATCTGGAGAGAGCAGCGAAACTGACTTGCAACAAACCACTACAAAGTCAGCAACCTCAATTACCACAGCAACCTATAAAAACTTAAAGGCTCAACTTCAGTCCGCCTTGGTACTTCCAGCTACCAGAGTGCCAAAGCAGGTTCATGATGCGCGTAAAATAATCTCCGAGTATGAGCTCCAACAAGCGAAACTACAACAAACTGAAATAAGTCAGCAACGACATATTAATGCCCTTTTAGGGCAAGCTAATCAGGCCATTGCTAAGGGTCAGTCTCGGGATGCGACTGGTATCCGTCGGACCCTAGAACGAAAATTGGCTAAGGCAAATAATTTACCCACAGCGAGCCTAGCCAAAGTTGCACAACTAGACGAAGCCTTGAAAAAATTACATGATTGGAAGGACTTTGCGGTAGAACCCAAGCAGCAGCAATTGATTAATGCAATGAGTGTGTTAGTGAATAGCACAGACAATCCCGAGGCACTGGCCAGTAAAATTCGTCATCTACAAGACCAATGGAAAGCGCTCAGTAAGGATTCTCCAAATCAATCGCTATGGGAAACCTTTCATCAGCTAGCAGAAAAAGCCTTTGAACCTTGCAAAACCTTTTATGAACAGCAGGCCCAAATTCGCCTTGATAATATTGCTAAACGTCGCGTGCTGGTGGAACAGTTAAATGACTTCGTTACAGAGCAATCTTGGGATGGCGATGAGGCAGACACCATCGACTGGAAACTTATAGAAAAACTGATCGGAACTGCAATTAAACAGTGGCAGGGATACTGGCCAATCGATAATGGTGCTAATAGGGCAGTACAGAGAAAATTCGATCATCTATTAGACACTCTGCGAAGAAAATTGCAGACCTATCAGCACAAAAATTTGGCTAAAAAGGAGCAGCTAATTGCACAGGTTGATGCGCTCTTAGATGTCACTGATAAAAGAGCGGCCACCGAGAAAGTAAAACTATTGCAGTCGCAATGGCAACAGGTGGGAACAGTAGCGCGTAAACAAGAACAAAAACTATGGCGCTCATTTCGTTCTAGCTGCGATGCAATATTCGCTCAACGCCAGCAGCAATCGGAGGATTTCAAAGCCGAACTAAATACGCACAAAGATGCCGCAGAGGCACTAATTAAAGACCTTGAGAACATAGGTCTTTTAACCGGCCAAGCGTTGCTTGAAGCGCGTACCGCCGCGATGGAGTGTAAAACTAAGTTCAATGCTATAGGTGCTCTTCCTAAAGCCTCTGCATTTTTAATTAACAGTCGTTTCAAGCAGGCATTAACAGCCTTTGAAAAAGCTGTTAATCAGCAATTAAAAGCTGCTAGCAATCAGTTGTGGGCGAATCTTTTTGAGGCCAATGATTTAATTCGTTTAGCGCAATTAGCCTCTGACAAGTCGGTAGCAGACCAACAATTAAAAGCAGCCAAAGTATTTATTGACAGTATTGATCAGTGGCCAAAAAATGGTTTGCAAGCACTACAATCAAAAATTACTAAAGGCGCCGTTTCAGGCGGCCTAGAGGATCAGGAAGAGGCTCTGCGACTACTCTGTATTCGTGCAGAAATTATTACCGATCAAGACACCCCTGCTGCTGACGCTACCTTGCGCATGAAATATCAAGTAACACGCTTACAACAAGGTCTTGGTCAACATAGCTCCTCAAGCACGGAAAGTATGCGCGATCTAACCTTCGCATGGATAGCAACAGGTCCAGTAGAAACTGGCGTGTACAAGTTACTGCTGGCGCGTTTTTTGCGACTTCGGGAGCTGTTACTTTGAAATTTTGTAACCAGTGATAGATACAGCCATGCACCGAACAAAATACAACGTGTGTGAAGGCACCGAATTGGTATGCAATTACATATATTTACTAGTGAAACTGGCGATAGCAAACGTTTTAAATTACCCTCGCACCCTAGTTTTTTCAAGGGTGCGATATCACCCTCAATTTAATAAAAATAGGTATATATATTGTGAAAAAAACTGTACTACTCATTTTTACACTATCGCTAATAGCCTGCAATGAAGCTGGCAACACGACTATTGAAAAGCCAAATGCTGGTATTAAAAGTACGATAGAAGAATTCCCTGTAGTTACAGCCTACACTGGAGACTGCACTGATATAGAAGGGTCCTCTCCTATTATTAATGCAGTCGATCGAGATCAATGGGGTGATGCCGGGCTTGATCTGGAGGCCATGGATCTGCGCTTCGACGCTGGCGATGATTTCTTTTGTCACGTCAATGGTGGTTGGTACAACAACTTTGTTATGCCAGAGGACAAAACTCGCTATAGCGCCTTTACCATTCTTAGCGATAAATCAGAGGCTCGGGTCAAGACAATTATTGAGGAGTTAGCCGCAGCAGCATCCGATGTGGCTACGCTCGAGGGCAAGGTAGCGGCCTTTTACAACGCTTTTCTCAATACTGCGGCCATTGAAAACGCAGGTCTGTCGTCAGCAAAAGCTTATCTGAACAAAATTGCTGCCATTGATTCGCGCGCCGATCTGGCCGTGACATTTGCCACCGTGGGATTTTCAAGTCCCATTGGTGGTTGGGTAGATGTGGATTCCAAAGACACAAAGAACCATATTTTTTACCTGACTCAGAGTGGTTTGGGGTTGCCTGATCGCGATATGTACCTGACCGACGACGGTAAAAATATCGAAACTCGCGAGGGTTACCTGGGGTATTTGACCCTTTTGATAGGCGCCGCAGGTTACGCTGATGCGCCGGCTGTAGCGAGTCGCGTGTTAGCTCTAGAAACACAGATCGCCGCTGCCCACTGGGATCGCACTGTGGGGCGAAATCGCGATCTCACTTACAACAAACTGAGCCGCGCTGAAGTCATCGCCATGGGTGGTGATTTTCCGGTAGATGTTATGCTCAAATCCTTTGGTCTTGAAGAGCAAGCTAGTTTTGTTGTGCGTCAGGTCACTCCAGATGAAGCTGAAATTACCGAACTTGGACTCTCAGCTGAGCAGGTGGTAAAAATATCTGGTGGCGGTATTGCCGGCCTCTTTTCAGTTATGAATCAGGCCAATCTGGAGGATTGGAAAGCCTACCTCAGTGCACACTTTTTGTCTGATCACGCCTCGGTTCTGCCCGCTGCTATTGATCAGGCCAGCTTTGATTTCTACTCCAAACAGCTTCGCGGCCAAGCGCAGCAAAGACCGCGCTGGAAGCGTGCGGTGCGCGCCGTTGAGGGGGCACTGGGCGAGGCTGTGGGCAAGGTCTATGCAGCGCGCCATTTCCCACCCGAGAACAAAGCGGCAATGGATGTTTTGGTAAGCAATTTGCGCAGAGCCATGGCTGATAATCTCAATCAGCTCGATTGGATGGGCGAAGTAACGAAGATAGAAGCGCGGGATAAACTGGCGAAATTCACCCCGAAAATTGGTTACACAGAGAAATTTGAGACCTATGACTCCCTCGCGGTCTCTGACAGTGCGTTTAACAATGCCATGGCTGCCAGCCAGTGGAGTTATGCCGACATGCTCAGTAAATTGGGACAACCTATTGATAAAACCGAATGGTTTATGTTGCCGCAGACAGTGAACGCCTATTATAGCCCCAACCGCAATGAGGTGGTTTTCCCGGCGGCGATTTTACAACCACCGTTCTTTAACATAGACGCCGATCCTGCAGTAAATTATGGCGCCATTGGTGCAGTCATTGGACACGAGTTGGGTCATGGCTTTGACGATCAGGGAGCCAAATCTGATGGTGACGGTGTGCTGCGCAATTGGTGGACTGCTGAGGACAAGGCAGCTTTCGAGGCAAAAACCGATGCATTGGTTGGCCAGTACAACAGCTTTTGCCCGTTGGATAACGGCACCACCTGCGTCAATGGTCGCTTGGGACTGGGTGAGAACACAGGCGACTTGGGTGGTCTGTCCATGGCTTACAAAGCTTATAAAATGAGTTTAGATGTGGATGGTGACGGCGTCATAAGTCAGTCAGAGGAAGCGCCTATGATTGACGGTCTTAGCGGTGATCAGCGTTTCTTTATGGCCTGGGCACAGGTGTGGCGCAATATGTACAGGGAGGCCTCTCT
>DNBN01000164.1:6137-7073 GCA_003491845.1 Porticoccaceae bacterium
AATATGTACAGGGAGGCCTCTCTGCGACAGCAACTTATTCGCGGCCCACACAGCCCATCCTACTTTAGGGTCAATGGCGTTGTGCGAAACTTTGATGAGTGGTATCGGGCCTTTGATGTTGGTCCAGATCACCAACTGTATTTACCACCAGAACAGCGTATTCGCATTTGGTAATCTGCAATAGAAACGAAAAACGGCCGCTTGCACTAAATAGAGAGATGAGCGGCCGTTTTTGTTCATGCTTTGGTTTTCTGGTAGCCCATATTGAGGTTATTGGTCGTACACCACTTCCATCTCTTCCAGAAGACGGTCCGCCTTGTCCACATATTTCATTACCCAGAGCATATAACGGCTGTCCACCGAGATGGCTCGGTTGGTCTGATCATCATAACCCCAATCACCGATAATGCTCTCGTAAACGCCATCAAACAACAGGCCGACCAATTCGGCGCGTCCATTGAGGGTTGGTGAACCGGAATTACCGCCGGTGACATCCAAAGTGGATAAAAAGTTAACTGGCACCGAGTCTATGGGCTTGTGATAGAAATCACCATAGGTCTGCTGCGCAATTAATTGCAGTTGCGCAGTCGGTGAATTAAAGGGTTCAACGGCTGTGTCTTTTGCAACAATGCCTTCGAGCCGAGTGAAGGGTTTTGCCAACAATCCATCCTCTGGCGAGTAACCTTTGACATGCCCAATGGTCACACGCAAGCTGGAGTTGGCGTCGGCATAGACCGGCATGTCCTGATCACGGTTGAAAGCAATAATGGCCTGCATGTAGCGCGGCCGCACTTTCATAAACTTGCCCGACAGATCTTTGCGTTGCTGTTCAATATCGCGGTCGCTTTTATACAGCGCCACCGCGGCCTGAATAAAGGGATCTTGAGATGCTTCGAAGTCAGCCACGCCCTTGTCCATCCATGCCAAGCGAACGTC
>DNBN01000030.1 GCA_003491845.1 Porticoccaceae bacterium
GGGGAGCTGTGTATGAAATTTGCTCGTCCGGCTGATGACAAATTTAAAGATATTGATTGGACCAAGGGATATAAAGGCATCCCTGTGCTTGAAGGAGCAATGGTTACCTTGGAGTGCGAAACCTATCAAATAGTTGAGGGTGGTGATCATGAGGTGTACATGGGCGCTGTTAAACGAATTCATAAGACTGATAGCGCTCCGTTGGTTTTCCATCGCGGCCAACTAGTCCAACTTGCTTCATAGATATTGCGTAACGAGGATAGTTTTCGGTTGCAAAATATACCATCAAAGCAGAGAGACACTTAATCTCATATACTGGCATGTCTTATCTATGCCCTTCGATAAATAAAGAAAATGTCATGAGCAAAGAAGCTAACTACAAGATAATAGATATCGGTAATGTACAACTGCGTTGCCAAATAACCGGCAAGGCAGATGCTCCTTGGGTCACTGTGGCACATTCTCTGGCTACAGATATGAGTATGTGGGAACCTCAGTTGTCAGAATTGGCTCAGCACTTTCAAGTATTAAGTTTCGATGCGAGAGGACATGGAGGAAGTAGCTTCCCTAATGGCCCGAGCGCAATGACTGATTTAATTGATGATGTTTTACTGCTTTGGGACAGATTAAATATCGATCATAGTCATTTTATTGGTTTGTCTATGGGCGGTATGACCGGAGTGGGACTAGCTTTAAAAGCCCCAACTAGAGTGAAGTCATTAATAGCCTGTGATTGTCGTTTAGATGCCCCAGATTTCTTTAAAAACATGTGGGACCAGCGTATTGAGGCTGTGGCTGCGGGAGGTATGGAGGAAATTCTTGATCAAACCATGATGACTTGGTTTACCCAAAAGCGCCTTGATCAAAGAGGAGCGCTTATCGAACATGTTGAGGCTATGATAGTTAACACGCCATCGAAAGGATATCTCACCTGTGTGGAAGCTCTGAAAGGACTGGATTTTAAAAGGCATCTTTCAGAAATCTCGGTACCAGTTCTCTTTATTGTCGGAGACCAAGATGGCCTACATCCAAAGGAGATGACTGAATTGGCTGCAATAACTGCGGACGCTGAATTGACTATTTTAACTGGTGCTGCACATCTCAGTAATATGGAGCAACCTCAGCAATTCAATCGTACTGTTCTGAGATTTTTGTTAAATCAGTAAGAGTTTTGGAAGAGTATAGTGATGTGCTGCATGTGTCTTAGTTTAAGTTAATTGCGAATATGCAGGTTCCAGTTATGATTCCAGATCAATACTTTAAACTTAGAAGTCGATAATGAAATATACCCTTTTTGATAAGGTATGGAACGATCACGTTGTCACTCAGCAAGATGATGGTGCGGATCTTTTACATATTGATCGTATATTCCTCCATGAGAGAACTGGAAGCGCGGCCTTGGCAAGTATTGAGGAAGGCGAGCGGAAAATAAAGAATCCTGCCCATGTCTTTTGCACAATGGATCACATCGTTGATACCTTTCCAGGAAGAACTGATCAGACCACAATGCCAGGTGGCTCCGAATTCATTAAGGTGACCCGTGACCTATCGTTAAAGGGAAATATTACTCTTTTTGACCTAGGAGATGAACGCCAAGGTATCTCACATGTAGTTTCGCCTGAACAAGGTATTGCGCTGCCCGGCTGCACTGTTATTTGTCCGGACAGTCATACTTGTACTCTAGGTGGTCTGGGCGCGCTTGCAACTGGCGTTGGCTCTAGTGAGTGTGAACATGCTTTGGTTACAGAGACTTTAAGGTTTTCAAAGCCTAAACAGATGCGAGTGGTGTTTGCAGGTCAATTAAAGTCAGGTGTATCAGCCAAGGATATGATCTTACATTTAATTGCTGCTTATTCCGCCGCCGGAGGGTCAGGCTATGCTATTGAATTTGCTGGGCCTGCGGTAGATAGCTTAACTGTGGAAGCTCGTTTGACCTTGTGTAATATGGCGGTTGAATTTTCTGCGTTCACTGGAATCATTGCACCAGATGATAAGGTCTTTGAATACTTAAAAGGTCGACCTTATGCTCCCAGTGGAGAATCTTGGCAGCAGGCGAAGGAATATTGGGCGACATTATCTACTGACGATGGGGCTCATTTCGACCAAGAAATCGTTATTGATTGCGCTACTATCTCACCCACGGTGACTTGGGGGACGAGCCCTCAGGAGGCTATATCTATCGATGGCCAAGTACCTCCTTTGGTGCTTGAAGAAGGAGATGCTCGGCGCTCTATGGAGCAATCCCTTGCCTACATGGGGCTTAAGCCTGGTCAATCTATCCAAGGGCTGCCTATCCAGGTGGCGTTTATAGGGTCCTGTACAAATAGTCGGCTTAGTGACTTACGTATTGCGGCAGCAATCTTGAAGGGGCGTAAAGTCGCTTCTGGCGTGCGTGCTATTTGTGTGCCCGGTTCTACACAAGTAAAACAGACTGCAGAGAAAGAAGGGCTAGATCAAATATTCTTAAATGCTGGATTTGAGTGGAGAGAATCTGGATGTTCAATGTGTTTTTATGCTGGCGGAGAAGGATTTGTGTCTGGGGAGAGAGTCATTACCAGTACTAATCGTAATTTCGAGGGTCGACAAGGACCAGGGTGCCGATCTCATCTGGCTAGTCCGGCAACTGTAGCAGCTTCAGCCATCAATGGAGCAATTACAGATAGCCGTAAAATGGGGGCTCTCTAATGAAAAAGTTTGTAACTCATCGAGGGACTGCAGCCCCACTATTAAAAATTAACATAGATACTGATGCGATCATGCCCTCTCGAGAGATGAAAACGGTATCGAAAACAGGATTGGGCAAGAGCTTGTTTGCTAGCTGGCGATTTATTGATAGAGGAACTGACCAAGAAAAACTCAATCCTGAGTTTGTGCTTAATCAACAAGAGTACTCTCAAGCTTCGATCTTGCTAACGGGCCGAAATATGGGTTGTGGCTCATCACGTGAGTTTGCAGTTTGGGCCTTGGTGGATTTTGGTATACGTGCCATCATCGCCCCAAGTTTCGGTGCCATATTTTTTACCAACTGCATTAGGAATGGTTTGTTGCCGATAGTATTGGATGAGCAGGTGATAGCCTCTCTAGCGGATTATGTGGCATTGAATCCTCAAGCTAATCAACTAAATATCGATCTCAAAACTTGTCATGTGATTGGTCCAGACGGGATGACCTATCCCTTTGAATTACAGTCAGGGTTTCAAGTTATGTTGCTTGAGGGGCTTGATGCGATTGACGTGACTAACAAACTGGGTAAGGAAATCGACGCTTTTAAAACGACCGACATTCAAAAGCGACCTTGGGCTTATTTAAATTAATGCTTAGCGCTAGACTATGTTCAAAGGCTATGAGCTGGCATTAAGGTCTTCTATAATTCCATCTTGAATGAGTTCGGCGATCTCTTTATCGGTAAATCCGGCACTTTCAAGAATCTCAATTGTGTGCTCCCCTTGTAAGGGTACATCTTTTCTAATATCAAACCGCTTACCAGACATCTGAATAGGTAGCCCCGGCAGTTTAGTGGTTTCACCATTAGGTACTGTAATATCAAGAAGACCGCCAGATTCAAGCAGGTGAGGATCGGAAAATAAATCTGAAGGACTGCCAACGCCGGCAAAAGGTAGCCCACATTTTTCGAGTCTATCCATTAGTTCAGATTTGTCCAAAGTCAGAAAGATATTTTGTACCGCTGGAAGAATAGTATCCCGATGGTTCACACGATCATTATTTGCCTTAAGGCTGGCATCCTTAGAGAATTCAGTTAGCTCAAACTCTTCACAGAAGACTACCCACTGCGTGTCGCTAACAACAGCAACAAAAACTTGTTGATCATCTTTGGTATTGAAAATATCATAAATTGCCCATGCGGAAGTACGAATAGACATAGGTTTTGCGGGCTCCCCCATTACCACTTGTTGAGCCAT
>DNBN01000233.1:0-1847 GCA_003491845.1 Porticoccaceae bacterium
AAGATAATAGATAAAACTCGCTAATTGTTAGATCGCAAAGATCATGTAAAGCGAAATACCTACTGCAATAATTGGTACAGCATCAACCAATGCCAGCGAGATAAATAGCTGGGTCATCAGCATTGGCTGAAGTTCTGGCTGACGGGCAACACCTTCAAGATATTTTCCGCCGAGAATACCGATTCCAACACCACTACCGATAGCTCCAAGGCCCATCAGAATGCCACCAGCAATAAAAATTAACGATTGTTCCATTACTTACTCCTACAATTGCACATCAACGTGTGTATTAACTTCTTGTATATATTTAAAAAATATCTTGATCAATGGTCTCCGGTTTCGTGTGCCTGCGTCAGATAGACTATTGTCAAAATCATGAACACAAACGCCTGAAGACTAATGATTAAAATGTGGAAAATAGCCCATGGGAGTGAAAGCGCCCACTGAGCGTAGAAAGGCAACAAAGCGATTAGGATGAATATCATCTCACCTGCGTACATATTACCAAAGAGTCGCAGACCGTGCGAAAGAGGCTTGGCGATGAGGTCAACCATTTCCAGTAGGAAATTAAAAGGTGCCGCAGCCCAGTGGTCAATAGGATGAGTGAATAAGCCCAGGGTGAAATTAACAGGGCCTTTCATTTTAATGTTGTAGTACATCACAAGGAAGAATACGCCGAGAGCCATCGCTAAAGTCGCGTTGGGGTCTGTAGAAGGCACAACCTTCATGAAGTGAATACCAGCCATAGCTGCGAGTGCTGGAATAAAATCAACCGGGATCAGGTCCATCAGGTTCATTAGAAAAACCCAAACTAAGATCGTCAAAGAAAGTGGACCGATAATTACATTCGGACGGGTACCAAACACTTGGCGAATGTTGTCCTCTACGAATTCAACCGCCATTTCGCATACATTCTGTAGTGTACCCGGCACACCAGCCTTTAGATTGCGGGTCGCCCAGAAAAATAGCGCGCAAAACACAATTCCCAAGCTAATAGACCAGAACATTGTATCGACATGAATCGCATTGAAACCCATGGCTTTTGCTTCTTCGATGGAATGTGCAATGCCCCAACTACCATCTGGAAACTTACCATACGTTAAGTTGGTAATATGGTGTTGAATATACTCGCTGGAAGTCTGGGTTTCGCTCTGCATACTTTATTACTCTGTTTCCTGACTTGCTAATTTCCTGTACCGGCCGTTTTGGATGCGGCAAGCCCCTGATCTGAGGGAACGCTTGTCGGCCAAAACAATGGCACAAACACATGACAAAGCATGCTTATTACTAGTGATGAAAAGAAGAACAATACGTCTACTGGCTTAACAAAAGCAAAGACCGCTATAAAAATAATTGCGGTCATCGCCAATTTCCCAATTTCACCGTACACCAAGTTCCTAAATGCTTTACCTGGCGCCGAGGTGGGGCGAGTCAAATACCATGCCATGAATGCGCTAGGAAGCATTGATGACAAACCACCCAGTAAAATTGAGTAGGTTCTCACATATCCGCCTTCATCAAATGGCAGATAAGCTATTGCGAGGCCCATTAAACCGACTAATTGAACCAGCACAATTCGAAACGGGATTTTAAGAAGCACAATTACCCCTATATTCGAGCGGGCGTAGTATAGTGATTTAGATTAAGCCATTCAACTTCAGACTGAGGTAAATTGTTACTTTTTTCCATACCAAACGAATTACGACCTCTAATGGACGAACCTGTGATGGCTTACGACGATCGATATTACCTCGCTAGTCAAGATCACCAAAACGTGTGAGAACACCGTCAAGTTCATCCAGCGAGTTATAGGCGATGACCAATTTGCCTTTGCCTTTTGCACTATG
>DNBN01000233.1:2085-2561 GCA_003491845.1 Porticoccaceae bacterium
ATTTGGACTGGCTGTCCTAATTTTCCCGAAAGCCGATTCTCCAGATGCCGAGTGTCCGCATCGACAGACTTTCCCTTATTCTGCTTTTCCTTTGGTACGCTAAGCCACGACTTTACCAATGCCTCTGCTTGGCGAACATTCAGCTGTTTCGCGGCAATCTCCTTTGCTGCTTGGCTTTGCTTTTCATCATCAAGACTCAACAATGCCCTCGCATGGCCCATTTCAATGTCTCCATGCGCTAGCATCTGAGAAACCTCGGCACTCAAATTGATCAGCCGTAAAAAATTTGTGACGGCGGTTCTGCTCTTGCCCACGGCTTCAGCAACCTGTTGATGCGTAAGATCAAATTCCTTGATCAACCTTTGCAGGGCTATCGCCTCTTCCATCGGGTTGAGGTCTTCGCGCTGAATGTTCTCGATAAGAGACATCGCGATAGCAGACTCGTCGTTAACCTCTCGTACTATCGCTGGAATTTT
>DNBN01000046.1 GCA_003491845.1 Porticoccaceae bacterium
GTTTTAGAGAATACATCGTAGTGCTAAAGACTTACATCGATGAAACGTCTAATAAGTTTTTTTTCGACTTTTTTATTGCTGAAACTAGCTTCATAATTACAGTAGGTAATAATTCTCTCTAATAGGTTAAATGTGTCTTTGTGGTATATCTATAAAGAGCCAAGATAGGAACAGAGTATGGATAATATAAGGGTAAGTTATACCGAAAAAGCTTGTGCGCATCGTGCGCACAAGCTTGGTTTAAAGCTTGGTGTTGCTGTTGTACAGCTAGTAAATCAAACTGAAAAATCGCCACGAGCTATAGAATATGTAGATCAATATGATCTGCATGTCAGTCCATCTGGGGTGAGGTTATACCCGCGGGATCGAAAGGTCCATGGCCCAATTCAAGTTGATTTTCTCAGCGGTGTTAATAATCATCGTAGGCGATTTGGCGGAGGAAATGGCCAAGCTATCGCTAAGGCTGTAGGTGTTTCCGGTCGTTTTTATCCAACGGTTTTAGATATGACTGCAGGCTTAGGTGGTGATAGTTTTGTACTTGCTTCTCTTGGGTGTACTGTAAAATTGTTTGAGCGTAATCCGGTTATTGCTTGTTTGCTTGCAGATGGTATTACGCGTGCGCATCAGGTTATTGATCAGAGTAACTCTCTTGTCGACATTATGAATCGCTTTGCATTCACGGAGGCTGATTCGCTAAGTCTACTAGATAAGCCTATCGGTAGTGATGATTATGATGTTGTCTATTTGGATCCAATGTTTCCTAACCGATCTAAATCAGCTAAAGTCAAAAAAGAAATGCAGGCCTTTCAAAAAATTGTTGGCCCTGATTCTGATGCGGATGTTTTAGTGGATAAAGCACTTCAGTTGGCGCGTTATCGAGTCGTTATAAAACGTCCTGTGGTTGCTGGTTATCTTGCGGACCGAAAGCCTAGTTATTCCTTATCAGGGAAGAATACTCGTTTTGATATTTTTGCTTTACAAAAACTTCCCTCCTAACTGGACCTTCGCATCACTAGGTAATTCCCAAAAATTGCTAATGAAAAGCCTATTACCGCAAACCAACTCCACTGATAGTCTTCAAATATAGTCGATAAAATAATGGCTATGAAAGGGATCATTAGAGCCCCATAGCTAGCCTTTTCAGGACCGATAATCACCATTAATTTAAGATAGGCGCCAAAGGCCAAAATTGTTCCGAAGACAGAGAGGTAAATTAATGAACTAACGTACTCAAAACGTGTATCAAAGGTAAAAGTGGCTTGTGAGAAGAGTGCGATAACTGTGAGAGCTAATGAGCCATAAAGAGTAGACCAGGCATTGATTTGCCAAACTGAAAGTCCTTGTAAGCCACTCCTTGTCGCTGCCATGTTACCCAAGGACGCGCTACAAACGGCAATAAAGGCCAACGTAAACCCCTTTATAGCCTGGCTTCCAGCACTAACATTTGTTAGCTCAGGATAAAAAAGCAGATATATCCCGCTCAAACCCACGATGCCGCCAATCAATGTG
The DNA here is from genome assembly GCA_003491845.1 of Porticoccaceae bacterium. GTDB lineage: Bacteria > Pseudomonadota > Gammaproteobacteria > Pseudomonadales > Porticoccaceae > HTCC2207. The sequence continues at coordinate 1,510 of DNBN01000046.1, forward strand.
TTTTTTTCAATCGGCCTGTTTAAGAAAATACGTCCGTTGATCAGATTTAGGAATACTATCAGAGAGAAAACTACTGCAATAATACCACTGGGTAAAAACATCTCCGACAAATAGATTAGCCAAAAATTAATGCCAAAGCTAAGAACCCCTTGGATAATAAAAAAGAAATGATCCTGTTGAGATGCTCTAAGCTTTATACCGCGCAGCCGACAATAAATAAACAAAAGAATGCTTGCCAATGCCATTCTGTATATTACCGATATAATTGGATCAACATTACCTAGTTGAAATGTAATGACAAGCCAGGTGGAACCCCAGATAGCAACAGTTGAAAAGTACAGCATTAGTGTTTGTTGCATCTAAAATCCCTTGCAATACGTGTTTAGCCTTAAGCAGATTACATAATTACGGTAGTAGTCGTTCTATTATGCCGTGATAAATGGCGGTTAAACCTTGTAAATCATCTATACTAACGTTTTCATCAACACGGTGAATGGTCTTGTTAATAGGACCTAACTCTACTACCTGCGTTCCCATGGGTGCTATAAAACGCCCATCTGAAGTTCCTCCAGCAGTGGATAAGCATGTATCGATGCCTGTATGCGTTTTGATACTTGCACAGGCGGCATCAACGAGGGCGCCAGCATCTGTTAGAAACGGCATTCCGCTTAAATGCCAATTTATGTCATAGTCCAGTTTATGACTGTTGAGAATTTCTTGAACACTGTTCTTTAGCTGCTCAGGCGTCACTTCGGTCGAAAATCGAAAGTTAAACAATAGCTTTAGGCTGCCCGGAATGACATTGGTTGTGCCAGTACCACTGGAAATAGTAGACATTTGGAATGACGTTGGCGGAAAAAAAGTATTGCCTTGATCCCAAACCTTATTAATTAGCGCATTTAATGCTGGTGTAGCTAAATGAATAGGATTCGCCGCTAATTGCGGGTACGCAACATGCCCTTGAATACCATTGACGGTCAACTCACCGGAGAGAGATCCACGACGGCCATTTTTGATCGTATCGCCACATTTTTGGTCACTTGATGGCTCTCCAACTAAACACCATGTTGGAGTCATGCCTTCCTTTGTTAACCACTCGACAACTTTAACCGTTCCATTAATAGCTGGGCCTTCCTCGTCGCTGGTGATCAAAAAGGCCAATCTACCAGAATGATTGGGGTTTTTAATAACAAAGCGTTCTGCTGCCACTACCATTGCAGCAAGAGATCCCTTCATGTCAGCGGCGCCGCGTCCAAAGAGGTGACCATCTCTAATAGTCGGTTCAAATGGCGGTGATTGCCATTGGCTATCAGGCCCCGGCGGCACCACATCTGTATGTCCTGCTAGACACAAAATCGGACCCTTGTTACCGTGGATAGCCCAAAAATTGTCAACTTCACCATATTTAAGCTGCTTGACAACAAACCCACATGCTTCCAAGCGACTAATCATAAGTGCTTGACACTCTGCGTCATTGGGTGTGACCGACGCTTTTGAAATAAGGTCTATGGCAAGTGTAGTGGTTTGACAAAAAGTAGTCATCGGAGAAGTCTCAAATTAATGTAACGCTATTGTAATCCTGTAATACATTCTTCGCTATATAACCTGACCTAGGTTTTTGTTTAAATGGTACAGAAAATCATGTTTAGGATGAATGAGCAAAAAATAATTATGAAAGACCGTAATTTTGATGATTTGGCAGAAAAATTTGAGCGTAAAGTCTACGGAAGCCTAAAGGGTGATATTCGTCAAGCTGTGATTTGGCGAGACCTCTGTCGCACAATGCCCAGCATAATGAACGGGTGTTTGAGAGTTTTAGATGTAGGCGGAGGCCTTGGTCAGATGTCCGTCCGCCTTGCTAAACTTGGACATCAGGTTACCTATAATGATATTTCCTCAAATATGCTTTCAAAAGCAAAAGCGCTTGCGATGAAAGAGGGTGTTGACTCACGTATTAGCTTTTATCAATGTCCCTACCAATCATTGGTCAAAAAGGATTTAGGGGATTTTGATTTAGTCCTTTGCCATGCCATTGTTGAGTGGCTGGGTAAACCAGATGAACTTATAAACCATTTGATGCAATTTAAGTCTGCTGAAGGCTTTATTTCTCTTACCTTCTATAATCATAATGCTTTGGTGTACCGCAATCTTATAAGGGGTAATTTTAATCTGCTGGCTACAGAGTTTAAAGCGGATCCGGGGAGTTTGACACCACATTCGCCTTTCATGCCTGAACAAATTGAACAGTGGTCAGCTCAGCATGGTTTATTCGTTCTACTATCCTCTGGGATAAGGGTCTTTCATGATTATATTACGACTGCTAGAGGGGGGCATAATGATAGAGACGCAGTTATTACTACTGAGCTAAAGTACTCTGAGCAGGCACCATTTAAATGGCTGGGCCGCTACATACACTTCATGCTTCAAGTGCGAAATGATTCCTAGTGGTGAGCTTCCTCAAGTAGTAGATGACCTGAGGCTATAATTAGGCCTGTAAAACGTCCTTGGCAGCATTTATTTTAGCTGCTAAGTAGTCACTGCCACCACGATCGGGATGCAGGCGCTGCATCAGTCGTTTATGCACCTTAATAATCTCTTCCGGAGACGCTTTTTCGTTAAGACCAAGTACTTGATAGGCTTCACTCTTGGATAATCTTGTTAAGTTATCTGTATTAAAATTAGCCTGTTCCTCTGACCCTGCATTCCCACTGCGTATGCGGTAGGCGTATAAAAGTGCGTATGATTCACGGTCATTTATTTTTAAATCAGTAGCAAGCTCATCAAGCTGTCCATCACTCAAATCTGATAATTTATATCCCATGAAGGTACCCGTGAGAATCTCTCCATCCATTTTTCTATTGGCAAAGTTGATGGTGACATGCAGAGAATTGGTTTTGAATTGAGATGGGCTGGCTTTGAACCGGCTTAACATTCGTAAAAGCGGAAACGCACGAAAAGAAAAGCTGAGCAACGTTTTTGCTACTGGAATTAGCGCTGCAAAAGCAGCACCTACCCAATGCATTCGTCCGGTAACCACGAGCCCAACTGAAATGCCTAAAAGCAACCAAAAAGCACTTCGCCACAAAAATGAGCGACGCTCATCAGGTGCTAACTTTTTTTGCTTACTCCACCAAAGCCAGGCTAGAAAAAGTGATGCTATTAGTAAAATGAGACGAGGCATGGGTTTAATTCAACTCCACTAATTTATGCTTTATTACTCAACCGAACAAAAACAACTGGAAGTTTGCACCTGAAGATATCACGCAAACATTCATCTTGTTTTGAGGACTTCTCGTAACTTATCGGCCATAGCCAACAGGCTCGCTTCGGTGGTCTCCCAATCAACACAGGCATCGGTGACTGATACTCCGTAGTCCATTTCCTCTGGATTGCTTGATAATTTCTGATTTCCAGCAAATAGATGGCTTTCGATCATAGCACCGACAATAGATTTGTTACCTTCGAGAATCTGGTTGGCTACGTTGTCTAGGACTAACGGTTGTAAATTGTGATCTTTATTTGAGTTTGCGTGACTGCAATCCACCATTATGTTTGGAGTTATGCCTGCAGCATTTAGTTCTTGCTCACAGATTGAAACGCTAACAGAGTCATAGTTTGGTTTACCGTTACCGCCGCGCAACACAACATGGGCATAAGGGTTGCCTTTGGTGGTAATAACAGAAACTTTCCCATCAGAATTGATACCTAAAAAACGGTGAGGACTAGCTACTGATTGAAGCGCATTAATTGCTACGGTTAAGCTTCCATCAGTGCCATTTTTAAAGCCAACTGATGATGATAATCCTGACGCCATTTCACGATGCGTTTGTGATTCTGTAGTACGCGCACCAATAGCTGACCAAGTAATTAGATCTTGCATATACTGAGGGGATATAGGATCAAGAGCCTCGGTTGCGGTAGGAAGTCCAATCTCCAAAACATCATGCAGAAGCTGACGACCTATGTGTAAGCCATCAGTTATTTTAAATGAATCGTTCATGAAGGGATCGTTTATTAGGCCCTTCCATCCTGTCGTGGTACGCGGCTTTTCGAAGTACACACGCATAACAATTAAAAGAGTATCGCTAACCTTGTCAGCTAGCGCTTTGAGCTTGTGTGCGTATTCATGAGCGGCCTTGAGATCGTGAATTGAACAAGGACCTACTACTACAAATACCCGATGATCATTTCCTGCTAAAATATCTTCGATAGCTTTTCGACCAGCGGCTACTGTATTGCGGGCCTTTTCAGAAATAGGAATCTCAGCTTTAAGTTGCGCAGGAGTGATGAGAATTTCAGGCAACTCAATATTGATGTTTTCAACAGCTTGGCGATCCATTTTATGTCTGGTCCTAGAAGGGGTAAGTTTAGATTACTATTGTACTTAAAAAAAAGTGCTTTTGAAGGTTAATCCACCATTACTTCGGTAAATAATGCCATCATGGGAAAATATAGCGCACAACGCACTGGTTCAGGAGCCATTGCATGAAAAAGCCGGGCATAGTGCTGTAATTGCCCTTGGTAGTGAGCAATTTGTTTTGAAACGAATTGATCTTGACTTTCAGTGTCGTTCTGCGAGGTAAATTTATAATCAACAATCCAGCGTGTGCCATTCTCGACAAACGTTCTATCAATTACTGAGGTTCCAACAGTTTGAGTTTCGGCGTGAAAAAAACTCAGTGATAATTCACAGTCTCCACCAGAATGACTGTGAAGTATCCATTTGCCCTTAGGATCATTAATCATTGTAGTCACCGCAAATAATAATTGGTCTAACTCAGATTGTTGAGGAATAATTCCAAGTTCATTTATTTGAGCACGCCATGCTTTAGGAAGCTGTTCGATTTTTTCAAAAGGCCAGTGATCAACCCCGTCAATCGCAATTTGCTTGAGGGTTCGATGAACTATTGTTCCTAGGTGTCGTGCTCTAAAGGATACTTCATTTTTAGCTATACCCGAATCCTCCGTCGTTTTTTTAACATTTCCAGAGATTATTGCTGATTGAACCTCTGCGGGCGCTACAAAGTCGGAGACAAGACGGGTTATGTGGACTAATCGCTTAGGCAGGGCTATAGATTGTAGACTACTGTATGTTTCAGTTGCCTCTACCAAATAGTCGCCGCGCTTAATACTAGAATTAATTGATGTCCAAATTCGATTCAGTAGGCTAGATTTACCGGGAGTTATAAAGTCGTTAGCTTTGCCTAGTTTTAAGTGTCCATATAGATAAAGATTTTTCACCGCGCGAGTTGCCGCGACATAAAGTACACGGGTATCCTCAAAGCGAGATCTGCAATTGGCTTCATACTTAAGGTGAGCGTATACCGAATCGTCCTCTTCATCATGCGCCCCCAAGGGTGCCATAATCAGAGAGGATTGATTGTCATCATTAACACGCTTTTGCCAACGCAAAAGCGGTTTACTGTCTGATGCTGATTGCCTATCAAGAGCAGGTAAAAATACATGATCAAATTCAAGCCCTTTTGACTTATGTATGGTCATTATTTGAATAATATTTGCGCTTTCACTGGAATGATTTAGACCTGATGAAGGATGCGCATAAAGCTTCTCTACAGCACGTTCGAAGCTTGACCAGTGATTGACCAATCCTGCTTTTTGATGCGTTTCAAGGAGATCAAGATAGGTTCGGATGTCAGTTAGGTCAGATGTATTAAATAAGGTCGATGGTCCACCAAGTGCCTGCCATGTTGATTCTACCAGGCGGCGAATATCCATTCTTCCTCTCATTTTCAGTGCTCTAGTTAGAATCGGTGTTACTCTTGCCAAGCTGCTCCTAGCATAATTTGAAAGCTGACTGTTAGCCGAGGATTCTAAAACTCTTTGCATTTGACTGAAAATAGCGTCACCAGTATCAGGATGAGTATTACTACTATTAACTACCAACAGTAAATCAGACAGACTAAAGCCGCAAAAGGGTGCTCGTAAAATAGATAGCCAAGCGATTCTGTCTGCAGGAGATAGTATCGCTTTAGTTAACGACATCATGTCAAGTACGGGCATTCGAGTTGCCAGTGGCGTAATTCCATGAGCTTCCCATTGTAATCCGGCTTTTTGTAATGCTGGAACTATGTGGATTAAATGATTTCGACTACGCACCAGTATGGCAATAGAGGCATTATTAGGCGTCAGTTGAATACATGTTTTTGCGATATGATCGGCTTCTGCGATTTGGGCGAACTCACCGGTAAAGCCTCTAAAAGTAACACCACTTTGTTGACATGTCTTATTAAACCCGATGGATTGCGAATAGGGGACTGCGCCACGACTGACATCAGCATGTTGAGGGAATGCTTCAGCAAAAACCTCATTCACCCAGTTGACCACCTTGGGATCAGAACGAAAATTTGTCGTCAAGCTCAGCGGTATGCAATGCACCGGACCAATAGGGTTTTTCTGACTGTTGATAAACAGTCCAACGTTAGCATTGCGAAAGCCATAAAGGGACTGCATTGCATCACCGACTAAAAACAGAGTTCGTCCGTCATCAGGTTCCCACCCAGCGACTAATTTTGTCAATAACTCTAGTTGCGACCCCGATGTGTCTTGAAATTCGTCCACCAAAATATGGCGAAGTTGATAATCTAATCGAAGGGTTATATCGGTAATACCCAGGTCTTGCTGCTGGGTGCTGAGCGCCTCTAAAGCAGACAACGTAATTGCAGGGTAATCACACTGGTCTTGGCTTGCAAATTGTATATCAAGCTGTGCTGCTAAGCGCGGTAGTATATAACTCAATGCATCAAGGACTGACTGCTGTGTAGAATTTATACTTTCGTTGGGGAGATTTAAAATCGTTTCCGCAAGTGTCTCAAAATCAGCCTGGGTTCGGCACCAATCTAGCAATGCAAGCATTCTTGCTTTTTGTTCAGGGTTGTTGGTAGGAAAGCCTGAATTTTTATCAACTCTTCTGCGAATAGTACCATCCTTAGTCACCAGCATATTTAGAATATCTTTCCATATAAGTATACTTTGCAGACAGGTATCTGGAAATTCGCAGATACCTAATAAGCCATGTAGTCTCTCATTGTTATCAGCAAGTACCTGGCTTGCCGCATAATCTATCAAAGCAATGAGCTCTCCGGCTATGGGCATTAAAGTTGCCTCTAACTGCAATAAATTCTCCTGGGTGATGTCTTCCAAAACACGGTCAAAATAGCCTTTATTATCGGCAACATTAAAAATCAGAGGCAACCATTGATCACGTTTACTTAATAACTCTGAAAGCAGTCGCTCACATCGGGAAAGATCGTTTCCGGTATGGGTTAACAGTACTTCGATATGTCTGGTTATTGGGTTATCGGTTTCTAATTGGCTCAGCAGAGATCGGCTTGCTGCTTGATAGTGTAACTCTGGATGTTCAGTGGGTTCTGGTAGTTCACCGATGCTTGTTTCAAGAGAGAATTGACGAGCAATATAGCGACAAAAGCTGTCTATAGTTTGTATTTTCAGTCGTCCTGGCATTTCAAGAAGATTCCACCTCTTGATGCGGTTTTGCTCTAAGGCTAAGCGTGCCAGATCCCAGGTTTTCGCCTCATAAGGAGTAGTTGGCCGAGGATAATTGTTGGCATGCTGAAGCGCTGAAGTTACTCTCTCAGCCATTTCCGCTGAGGCTTTGCGGGTAAACGTAATACTAAGAATTTCCTCCGGATTATTTACCGTCGATAAAAGACGCAAAATGCGTTGGGTAATCAATCCAGTTTTTCCTGAACCAGCTGGCGCAGACACAATAAAACTGTTCAATGGATCAATCGCTTGTGATCGTTGCGCGTGATCTTTCACTATATTCATTGATTAGCCTCTGTATCAGCTATAAATTCATTAATAAAGTCAACTTCAGACCAACGATTAAGCGGCAGTAAAGTGGATTGATACTGAAATACAGAAGGATTATGTACTTCCATGATCGCAGTACCTTGGCTGAACTCCTGTGCAAGGGATGTAATACCAAGCTGCCATTCAGTTACAGAGGTTTTCCAATCAGAACTGCTATTTTGCTGAGCAAGCAAACCTTCGTCAGCTAAGCCAAGAAACTTGACTGCGCCTCCTTTGATCTGTGCGAACACGCATCCGTCTACGGGCGGTTCACTTGCAACCACATACAGTGGAAGTTGAGGATCCTTTGGTCGATCTCCATGCCAGTGTCTTGGGTTGATAGTGCCGGTTTTATAGTCAATCACGATGAGTTGATCATTAATTTTGTCTAGTCGATCAAATCGCAGCGTGACATCAAGATCACCAAAGGAAATAACCTGCTTACGTTCAAGCTCTTGCACTTCAAAAAGAGGGCGATTTCTTTCAAGGTCAAGCCATTCTTGGATTAGTTTTTCCAAGCGTAGGGCTTCCAGAGTGCGATAGCGATCACCGCGCAAAATAATATGGTGAGCAGCCCACTGATCAAGAACCTGGCTTGTAACATTACATAGCTGGTCAGAGATATCTTTCTGGGACAACTGATGGAGGTAAGCTGCACGCTTCCATTTACTCCATAGCTCAAACAATATGTCGTGGACAATAGATCCTCGATCAAGCGCTGATAAACCAAAAATCGGTTCTTCTAGCGCCCTGGCTTTTAGTCTATGAATAGCAAAGGCATTAAACGGGCAGGCCGCTTGATGTTTGAAAAGGTTACTTCCGGTACTAATTGTTTCTTTATTCTTATCATAGATGGGGCCATTATCCTCATAAAGCTCCGCTTGGTAAGGTTTTACCATCGTCTGCGGGAATGGTACTAAATCCTTATCGAGTATGCGATCTACTGAGACCCTTGGTATATGGCTAATAAGTGGGCTAGGCTGGCGACCTTCTTCACCATCATGAGCAGGATAGCTGATTACTAGCTCAGTAGAGTTTTTGCGATAATCTGACAGGATGTTCTGAGCAATAGTGAGCTCTCGCTCGGGCACGCTATGAGGCATAGCATGGAGCCTTTGAAACTCAGCGGGCAGCAAAGGATTAATCGAGGTGGAGGCCGGTAGGGTGTGACTGTCCATCCCCATAATCCAAAGACTGTCAAACTGTAGTCCACCGCCTTCTAGCATACCTAATATTTGAATGGGTGCATCCTCGGTTTTACAGTGAAATACTGAATCATGGGCTAATTGACCAAGATACTTTGTCGCGGTTTTTAGCCCAACCTGGATACCTAAATTATCCAGCCCGCAGAAATTCTCAAGTAGCCGTTGCCATGCTTCTTTTTGTTGAAATTCTACGCTGTTAAGGGTCGCGGGTCCTGGCCAGCCAAACTGGGTAAGTGTATGTGCAAAAAATAAAGCCCAAGACGAGAAGTCCTGCCGGAGTCGCCCCTGAACTCTTCTTTGGTGCCATAAGGTCGCCAAAGGTTTGAGTACTTGTTGTTCATCTTCATGGTATTTTAGACTTAGCACTCTATGACAAAATTCATTGAAATTTAACTCGAATTGTCGAGTTTTCCGTACATTAACCTCGACATCAATTCGTGATTGCATCGATAAATCATCAAATAACCAATATGGATTATGCACTATCTCTATCCACTCTTGGACAGGTTTGGTTGAGGTTAAACAATTGAGTAAATTTAATCCGCTATTCACTAAACTGGTATCAGATAACGGAATACCAGCGCTTACATTAAAAGTCGATTTAACGCCATTATTTTGTAGTGCCTCGTCAAGAACACGCGTCACCCTAGCTACCGAGTGATTTAATTTAGGTGCCACTAAACCAATACGAGCATAGGGATTATCAGCTAGCCTACTGACCACCCAAGCGGCTGCGCAGCGAAGCTCTTCGTCGCTGTCTTTGGCTCTAACCACCGATGTGGTCAGATTCTTATCTTCAACTTGAATCACATTGTTAGTGACACTCGCGGCACTAAGTAACGATTCTAGACGCGGAGGGATAGACTGAAAACCATAGAGGTATAATTGGGGCTCTTTTAGCAACAGAGATTGTTCA